>JAUVRF010000269.1 GCA_030597775.1 Methanobacteriota archaeon
CAAGTTCTCATATTTTGAAGCAGGATATGTGAAGAACAGGGGGGGCCAGGAGGGCTTTTCGTGGCCTGCCCGCACAAGCCTTTTCTGCCACTCGTACCATTCCCCCAAGGAGGTGTGATGTTGAAGCAAGCGGTGCTCTCGGAGGATGCCCCTGCCCCCATCGGCCCCTATTCCCAGGCCGTGCGAGCAGGTGACTGGCTTTTCATATCTGGCTCCCTCGGCCTGGACCCGGAGACCGGGGAGTTCGTACCAGGGGACGCAGCGGCCCAGGCGAGGAAGGCCCTTGAGAACATGACGGCGGTGCTGGCCGCAGCAGGCGCCACGATGGACCATGTGGTCAAGACCACCGTCTTCATGGCCGACATGAACGACTTCGCCGCCGTCAACGCGGTGTACGGCGAGTTCTTCACCGGGGTCCCCCCTGCCAGGTCGGCCTTCCAAGTGGCCAGGCTGCCCAAGGATGCCTTCGTCGAGATCGAGGCGGTGGCGTACCTGGGTTGAGATATCAGGATTACCCGTGGGCCACCACGCTGTCCCAGGCCTCCATCACGTCGTGGAAGTCCTCGAAGAGGATGAAGGGCTTGCCCTCCTCCTCCAGTGTCCGGGCCAGCATGTCCCTGGCGAACACCATGTTCGCTCCCCTGGCAGGGCAAACGTCCGTCCTGCCGTTGCCGATGAACACGACGTAGTTGCCATCCTTCTGGAGGGCCTTCACCAGGCCGGACTTGCAGTTGCCGCACTCCTCGCAATCCATGTCCGGATGGGGGTAGTAGGGCACCAGCCTGCCGTCGGCGTCCCGCCTGGCCTCGTTGTAGAAAAGGTTCACGTACTCCACGCTGTTCTCGTCCAGCACCGGGTCGATGTAGATGTCCAGACCCTCGGAGGTGATGGCGACCGGATAGCCGAGGCCCCGAAGGTGGCTCACGAACTCCAGGAAGCCTGGACGCAGCTGGACGTGATGCCTGGCGAACTCGTCGATCTCCCGATCGGTAGCGTCGATCATCGAGAACTGGAGTGCAATGACCTCCCGGGCGGTCAGCCGGCCCTCGGCGTACTGCCTGTCCAGGTCACGCCATCCCGGCCTCCCGTACCTCTCAAGGAGCATGTAAGAGACCGCCTTCTCGGTGACGGTCCCGTCGAAGTCCACGACCACGGCTACATCCATGGGATCGATTGGAAAGGGATGAGGGGATAATTAAAGTGTACCCCTCGGTTCCGGCCCAGGTCTCCTCTGGTACCCGGTCTGTCAAGGCACAACATTTTTTTGACCCCATCTCCCCTTGGGTCCTCCGGAGAATGAAAATGGAGGTCATAACGATAGTCCAGGAGATCGAGCTGGCCGGAAGCCCCAGCACTGTCTACGAGGCGTACATGGATGGTGCCCAGCACGCCGAGTTCACCGGGATGCCCGCAGCGTCGGATCCCCGTGAGGGCGGCAAGATGATGGCAGGGGGCGGTTACATCCACGGCACGTACACCGAACTGGTCCCCGGAAAGAGGATCGTCCAGACCTGGCACGCAGCCGACTTCCCAGAGGGACATGACCCCCGGCTGGAACTGGACCTCGAACCGACCGGGACCGGCACCCTGCTGCGCATGACCCACTCGGGAGTGCCCGAGGACATCAGGGATGAGATAGACGAAGGGTGGAAACGGCACTACTGGAACCTGCTGGCACGATACCTGGCGGGGGACGTTGGGAACTAGCCAACGGTAAGGGAAGTGTTTTTAATAGGGGGGTCACTTCTAGCAGCAGGAGTAGTCCTGATGGAGACCAAGGTCCCTAAGCGGATGACCGTCATGGCCGTGCTGACCGTCATGGTCATGGTATCCGGTTGCATCACCTCCAACGGCGATGACGACATCGTGAAGACCGGAGACCTTCGCACCGAGGACTACTTCGTGGAACTCGGTCCCGCACAGAACGTGAGGATCAACATCGAGATGGGGACCGGCGAGCTGGAGATAAGACCAGACGCGACCAAGCTGATGGAAGGGACCTTCACCTACAACATCGACAAGTGGAAACCCAGGTTCACCTACGATCCCGAGGGCAATATCTGGAACCTCACCATCCGGCAGCCCAACGCCGACATCGAGGTCGAGTCCGATGCCAGGAACGAGTGGGATCTCAGCTTCGGCACCTGGGTGCCGATGGAGATGAACGTCGAGATCGGTGCCGGCACCGCAGACATCGCCGTTGCGGGCCTTGACCTCGCCAGCCTGTCGATCGCGATCGGGGCGGGCGACATCGCCCTGGACCTCACGGGGAACCGGGTCGACCACCTGATAGTCCGGGTGGGCACGGGCAATGGCAGGGTGAACCTGATCGTGCCCGATTACATCGGTGTCCAGATCCAACCGACCCAGGGTTCGGGGACCGTCATCGCGCCCGGTCTGGAGTTCCGGGACGGCAACTACTTCAACGATGTCTTCGACTCCTCGGAGGTGTTCATCCTGATCGCCGTTGACATCGGGGTGGGGGACCTTGTGGTCCTCGAGACGCCCTGAGATCGGGCCCTTTCCCTTCGTCCGTCTCCGTCTCCATTCTGCATTCAATCGCGGACGAGCACGAGGAGCATCTTGAACGGCTTGTTGGCCCGGAGGGCATGGGGCTTGTTGGCGGGCATGATTATCATCTCGCCCTCGGCGACGGTGTGGGGCTCACCAGAGATCATGACCTCGGCCTCGCCGTCCACCACGTTGACCATGGCGTCGAAGGGAGCGGTGTGCTCGGAGAGGCCCTGACCCGTGTCGAAGGAGAACAGCGTCACGGTGCCCGTGGGCTTGTCGATCAACGTCCTTGAGACCACCGAGCCGTCCTGGTAATCGACCAGGTCCTTGAGCCCGAGGGACTGAGCCTTGAGTTCATCTTCCGTTTCAGCCATGATATCGACCCCTTCATCTTGTGTCCGTTCCACCGTTGGCGAGCTTGAAATAGGTTTGCCCTTCCATGTTAGCCCCCGCCTTGGACGAAGGCACTTCTCCGGGGTGTCGATCGGGGTCGTATCCAACAGATCAGGGAAAGGCGTTATCACACCTGCAGCCCTGGGAGGCTCTACCTCTCACAGAAGGTACGGTGGTCGGGTCTCTCACCCAAGGGCCCGCCACCATCTTCTGTACCTTCTCGACCATCCATCGACCAGGCTGGGCCATCTATGTGTGGAAGGTGGTGCGAGGGGAGGGATTTGAACCCGCGGACTTCTAGAGACGGGATCTTGAGTCTCGCGCCTTTTTCCAAGCTTGGCTACCCTCGCGCAGTCCAGGGAATGAAGATGCAGCTGATAAGCCTTTCCGCCTGGGGATGACGCAAAGGCTTTTTCGTAGGTGCCGCCATGGGGTCCGCGGATGGAGCATGTGACGGAAGCGCCGGACGACATGACAGGACCCGACTTTGTGGTGGTGCTAGCGGGTCCCAAGACGCCGGGGAACGTGGGCGCCGTGGCCCGGGTGATGGCGAACTTCCAGGTGGGCGAGCTTCGCATCGTCGAGGGGGTGCCCTTCGAGGAGGACACCTACAAGCGGGCACTCCACGCCCGGGGCATCCTGGAGAACGCCCGCCGCTTCGACGACTTCAAGTCGGCACTTGATGGCCTGGACTTCACCGCCGCCACCACTGGCATCACCAATCTCAACGACAAGCGGCACCTGCGAAAC
>JAUVRF010000291.1 GCA_030597775.1 Methanobacteriota archaeon
CAAGATGGATGGCCCTGCTGACGGTCAGCTGACCATGCAGGCCAGTGTCACCGCGGCGGCCTCACAGGACGTGCAGAAGCTGTTCGCCGGGGCCGCCGGCGGTACCGCAGCCGCCACGGTCCAGACCGATGAGGAGAAGGGTGCCATGCGCGTCGAGAACGCGAAGCGCACCTACCAGAACGCCATCGGTCGCCTCCCGTACGGCATTCCCTCCCGGGAGCTGGCGGGTCGTGACTGGGTCGACCTGGCGAACGCGCTGGCCACCGGCGAGAAGAAGACGGTGGAGGGCGGCGTCGAGGTGACCAACATCGACGGCCGCTGGTACTACTCCGACGCCAAGGATACCGGGACGTTCCTGAAGGAGCACGATGCCAAGCCCGAGAAGGCCGCCGCGCCCGCGACGGGCAAGGAGGAGCTGCTCGCCAAGCTGGAGGAGCGCTTCATAATGGGCGAGATATCGGAAGAATCCTACAACGAGCTCAAGCGTGGGTTCGACGGCGGATGATGCCCGTCACTCGACCGACCCATCTTGGTTCCTAGAGCTGCGTTGAATCGACCAGGTCCTGAAAGAGGTCCTCCACGCTATCCATCGGAAGGTCATCCGGTACCTCGGTCACGAAGATGGACAACATACCGTCGTCGATGGAGTAGAGCCCCTTCAGCTCCATGCAGGTGTGGGGGAAGCTCTTGCAGAACTCTCCCTCGTACTCGTCCCCGTCGAACACCATGTGGTCATCGACCGCCCTCGAGCGCATTTCGAGGAACCTGTGGGAGGGGTCTCCCTTCATACCGTACGTGAATATCTTCCCCATCCGATGCCCCATGTTACCATTGAGCTCGCTTCCTCTTATAGTTTACCGACAGGGTCCACAACCCTTATCTTGGCCCTCCCCCCTTGCTGCCATCATGGAGGCGGTCATCCTCGCGGGGGGCTTCGGGACGCGCTTGCGACCCCTTACCAACACCCGACCCAAGCCCCTGCTTCCCATCATGAACCACGCGATGATCGACCACATCGTATTGTGGCTACCCGAGGGTGTGGACCGGGTCGTCCTTGCGGTCAACTACATGGCCGACGCCATCCGCCACCACCTCGACCGGGTCGACCTTGGTGTCGAGGTCGTCGTGGTCGAGGAGGACGAGCCCCTGGGCACTGGTGGCGCCTTCAAGAACTCCTTGGGCAAGGTGACCTCGGACACCTTCATCGGCCTGAACGGTGATATCATCAGCAGCCTGGACATGACGGAGATGGTGGCCCAGCAGCGGCGACTCGGGGGCATCGGCACCATCGCCCTGTGGGAGGTGGACGACCCCTCCCGCTATGGCGTCGTGGAGCTGGACGATGATGACCGGATACGAAGCTTCGTCGAGAAGCCCGCTCCCGGGGAGGCGCCCTCCAACCTCATCAACGCGGGAGCCTACGTGCTGCGCACGGATATCCTGGACCTGGTGGAGCCAGGGGTCAAGACCTCGATCGAGCGGGAGGTGTACCCCCGGGTGCTGGACAGGGGTCTTTACGGTCACAGGTTCTCGGGCTTCTGGGTGGACGCGGGCACTCCCGAGGCCTACCTGGAGTCCCACAGACAACTGCTCGACAGGGTGCCATCCACAGAACCCGAGGATGCCAACATCCACTCCACCGCCCGCGTGAGGCCCCACACCCTCTTGGGAGAGGATGTGACGCTGGGAGCCGGTGTGGAGATAGGCCCCTACGTGGTGCTGGGTGACGGTGTCCGCATCGCCCAGGACGCACGGCTGCGGGACTGCATCCTCCTTCCAAGGGCCCGGGTGGGGGCGGGGGCCGCCCTGTCCGATTGCATCCTGGGAGAGGGGGCTGAGGTGGCTGCGGGCGAGGTGCTGGACGGCGCCGTCCTGGAGGACGGAAGATCACCTCAGTAACCGATCAGCAGCTTGCTGCGCCTGTACATCAGGTACACGAAGGCCATTATCGCCATGACAGCTATCATCAGGTTGAGGATGAGCAGGAACCTGATACCAGTGAGGGTGTAGGCCAAGACCAGCACCACCATGAGCACGCCCACGAGGATGGCCACCCCGAAGGCGATGGCCATTAGGGTCCTCATCTCGTCCTCCAAGGAGCTGGGAGCGGGGGCCATGCCCCCCTTGGCCTTGGCGGCCTCGTACTCCTCCTCCTCGGGAAGCATGGGTATCAACCTCCACCGTACATCCGGACCATCTTAAGACCCATACGGATGTGGTCCGCGGCTCCGCCCTCGACGGCGGGGCCGTGACCCGGATACCTGATATCTGCATCGAGGTCAGCAAGCCGCTCTCTGGACGCCACCAATTGGTCGTAGTCCCCGCCCTTCAGGTCCCAGCGGCCTATGCCTCCCTCCGCGTAGACCGTGTCCCCGGGGATGAGGGTCCGGGAGGGCTCGTGCCACAGGGCGATGGAATCCGGAGCATGGCCAGGGGTGCTGAGGACCTGGTACCTTACCGGGCCGACGTCGATCTCGTCGCCCTCTTCAAGGGGTTCCGCGTCAACCGGTTCCTGGGTTGCCCCGAAGAGCCATGCGCCGGTCATCTCTCCCTCGCCCTTCCTCAGGATATCGACGGCCCACTCGTGAACGTAGACAGGGGCATCCAGCCTCCGGGCCATCGCGGCGGCGCCACCCGAATGGTCGAAGTGCCGATGGGTCAGGACGATGCGGTCCACCGAGCGGCCCTCGAGGATCTTCTCGATGCGCTCGCAGTAGTGCTCGAAGACGGTACCGGTCCCCGTGTCCACCACAACGGGGCGCTCGCCGTCGAGCACCATGATGTTGCTGTCGTAGCCACGGCCCGGTAGGAAGTGCACCACCGGGGAGTCCTCTTCTGCCATGATACCGGGAAGGCACCTCTCGGACATGAGGGTTGCGGCGGAGGGACCTGGGCGGCCATAGCAAACGTGATAACGCTGGAATCCGATGCCAGGAAATACCACATGGTGGGTATGGCCAGTGACAGAGGAAGATAATGGAGAGGAGAAACAGGAGGCCCAATGGAGCTCCCGATGGGGATTCCTGTTGGCCGCCGTGGGTTCCGCCATAGGTCTTGGGAACGTCTGGAGGTTCCCCAATATCGCCTACGAGTACGGCGGTGGTGGCTTCCTCATACCATACATCATCGCCATGTTCGTCACCGGCATCCCGTTGCTGATCCTCGAGATGGGCATCGGCAAGACGTTCCGGACTTCCGCTCCCTTCGCCTTCATCAAGATGGAGAAACGGATGGGATGGGTCGGCTGGATGATGCTCCTGTTCGGGTTCAGCGTGATGTCGGACTACACCGTGATCATCGCCTGGTCCCTCTTCTACGCGGGGGCCTCCTTCGACCTCGCCTGGGGAGCGGACCCGGAGGGCTACTTCTACAACACGGTGGTGGGAAGAACGGAGGGGCCGGGCACCCTGGGGGGCCTGACCCTGGGCGTGGCCTTCTGGCTGTTCACG
>JAUVRF010000474.1 GCA_030597775.1 Methanobacteriota archaeon
ATGATAATGCGCATCCGCGAGCACGAGCCCAAGCTCGATATCGAGCCCAGGGACGCGATCTTCCGCATCAACAGGGATATCCGGTTCACCAAGGACAAGAGTCCCTACAAGACCCACGTTGGCGCCTACGTCTCGAGGGGCGGGAGGAAGGACCACCGGTTCCCTGGCTTCTACTTCCAGCTCTCCAACGAGGGCGTCATGGTGGGAGGTGGGGTCTACATGCCCGACAAGGACGGCATCCAGAGGGTCCGGACCCATATCGCTCGGGACCCGGACGCCTTCGCGAGGGTGATGGACGACCCAGCCTTCAAGGGCACCTTCGGCGAGGTCCAGGGCGACCGCCTCAAGCGCATCCCTCCCGAGTTCAAGGAGGTCTTCGAGGTGCAGCCGTACGTTGCCAACAAGGCCTGGTACTACACCGCAAAGATCGCCTCCGAGGCGATCCTGGCCGAGGACCTGACGGACCAGTTGATGGACCTGTACACGGCCGGTCAGGGCCTGACGGCCTATCTCCGGGACGCCCTGTCAAGGTGATGGTCGGCGGGACACCCGTTCAACTATTGCGGCCTTGACGTACTCCACCAGCTCTTCAGGGTCGGGGATCGTCACCACGTACCTCTTGCCCTTGTCGGTCTCCACGTGGAAGCCCACATCGCCCTGGAGGATGTAGCCCTTGGTACCATCGGGACCCATCCGCACTCCCCAACCCATGAAGTCCTTCAAGGCGTTCACCTTGGTGACCCTGATGAGGGTGATCGTGTCCAACGGCAGCTCTGTCCCGAAGTAGCCGAACTTGAACGACAGCGTCTCCAGGTCGGCCTTGACCTCGAAGTTGATGAATATCAGGGAGATGACCACCATGAGGACGGTGAACACACCGATGATCAGTACTGCGGTCCGCTCCGGGATGAACAGCATCAGGACGGCCATGAAGATTATCATGGGGATCATGATGTAAAGGATCATGTTGAACCTCATCCTGAGGTAGTACGTCTCCCCAGGACGCAGCTTGCGGGCCACACCGGCCTCGGATGCTAGCCCATCCTTGACCTTCACATCCTCTCCTGGCGGTCTCATCATGGGACGCGGGAGGATGACCATGAGGAGGATGGCGCCACCGATGACCACGACCATGTAGAAAGCCCCGAACGCCCCCTCGTCCAGATCCGGGAACAGGAATGGCAGGAAGGCGAAGGCAAGGACGAGGACGAAGTACACGATGGTCGCGAACCACCTCATCCTCACCGTCCTTTGTACCTCCTCGTTCCCTCCCCAGGGTACCTCGAGATAGGCGTACTTCATGTCCTTGATTTCCTTTGATGGCATGGTCCTCAACACTGTGAAGGAGTGATGGGCAAGCTCGTTTAACCAATTTACCCGATGCCTGGGTGGGATCGGGATGGGCCTGTGGACTTGGCGCCCGCCTTCGGGCAGCCCTATTGCCCCAATTGTGACAAGTACCTTTAGGAACATCGGGCGGGGCAAAACGAAGCTTGATGCGCGGACCTGGACCATCACTTCATCAGGTTCTTGTACAGCCGTCTGACCAGGGTCCGCTTGAGCGGGTTGTAGTCCGGGGTGGCGGCCTGGATCGCCTGTTCCTCTTGGATCCTCCGGTCGACGCTGTAATCCGAATAGATGTGCCTGGCCGAGTGCATCATCTTGTTCCGATCGTCCTTGGGCAGGGACGTCATGACATCCGTCCGCGTCTTGATGATGACGGTCCTCTGGGCCTCGTTGAGCTCCGAGAGGTCGTCGAACATGTCCGTCATCGCCTCGTCCCTCTGGTCCTCTGGCATGGACAGGAACTCGCCAACGCTCTTCACCATCACCTCGGACCTCTCCTCTTCGGACTCCATCGAGAGCTGGGCCATCTGCTGCATCACCTGTTCGATCTCAGCAGCCTTCTCGGCATGGTCGACGCAGGACTGGCAGGTGATCAGGTGATGGTCGATCGAATCGTCCGCTTCCAGGGCACAGGTCTCGCACTCCTCTGCCAAATGCTCCAGGGCCTCCCTCTTGGACATACAAACCCACCTGTATAGGCCCATGGAGCGGATTGGTATAAGGGTTCTCCCTTACATTGGAGTGGGGAGGATGGGAATAAGGCCAAATCCAGGTCACGGGGCCTTGCCGGTCTCGCAGAAGTAGAGCTCCGTGAGCCCGTACTCCTTCCAGACGTCGCACTGGACGCAAGTGCATCCCTTGCGCTCGATTGGTTGCGTGTTGGCCTTGCCACGGGCGCAGAAGAGGAAAGGGGTCGGAGGCGAAGGGAGACTGGGACATATGCCACAGTAGTTCATGCAGATC
>JAUVRF010000363.1 GCA_030597775.1 Methanobacteriota archaeon
ATCTGTATACTGGATCCGGTACTCCACCGAGCCGATGCCCCCGTCCGTGGAGGTGCCCCACGAGAGGGTGTTGGTAGTCCCCTGGGTGTAGGCCGGCTCGCCCACCACGACGGGTACCGACGGCGGTGAGCTGTCCTGTGTGGATGAGACCCCGGACGACCACACGCCGAGGTTGTCGACCGCGTCCCGGGCGCGCACGTGGTAATGGTAAGTGGTCCCGTCCGCCAGGCCGATGAAGGTGTACGGGAGGGAGGTGGTCCAGCCCGAGCCGTAGATCACCGAGGCGAAGGCGGCGTCGGTGGCGATCTCGCAGTAGTACTCCATGCCTCCGGCCCCGATATCGGTGCCAGCGGTCCAGGACACGCTGCGGACGGTCCCCTGGGAGAAGGCCGGCAGCGCGCTCATCGCGTAACCGGAGGGCGGGACGTTGTCGTTCACGGTCACGGTCACCAGCTGGTTGGAGTCGATGTTGGCGGCGGTCAGGCCGGTGCGGCCTCCCTTCACGACGTTGAAGGTATGGGGCGTGTCCGAGGAGGTGCCGGTGCTGTCCATCTCCAGCTGTCGGATGCGAAGCATGGCCACCCGTCCATTGGCGTCCAGGGTCCCACCCGTCACGGTGATGCCCCCCTGTTTGACCACGGTATAGGTGCCCGTGGGTATGTCCGAACCGTCCTGCCAGATACCGTGGACGTCCACGTACCAGAAGACCCTGAGATGGGAACCGACGCCCGACACCTGGGAGCCCGCGGCGGAGAAGCTCACGTTGGTCAGCTCTGCCAGTGCGGCGGCACTCACGTCCACGTCCCGGGTGGTGGACCCGGAGATCGTTCCGTTGGACGCCCACAGGGTACCCGCGGTGTCGACGGTGATGCCGATGGCCGAACCGCTGAGGAGGAACCCGTCGAGGGTGGGCGAGCCCCCGGTCACCTTCATGCCCGAGGTGGTGCCCCCAGTGGAGGTGAGGTCGGTGACGATGGCGGACGAGGAACGGAGGTACAGGCCGGTGGCGGCGTCCTCGATCCAGCAACCGGACACATCCCCGGTGCCCTGGTTGAGGTATATGCCGTTCGCGGTGCTGTCATGGACCTCGACGTTGCTGATATCGGCGGTTGTGATGTAGCCGTACACGCCGTTGGAGGTGCAGTTCCCGACCTTGCCGCCGGTGAGGGTGGAGCCCGAGGAGGCGCGGTTCAGGTATATGCCCGTCGTCGTGTCGTTGACGATGTTGGCCGTCAGCGTTGCTACGCACAAGTATACCTGGATCCCGTAGTTGGTCACGTCGTCGATGACGCAGTCGGAGATCTCGATGAGGTTCACCCGCCCGTAGATGCCGTTGCCGCTGTTGGTGATGGTGCATCCCGAGATCTCCGTCTCGGCGTTGTAGGTGTAGATGGCCCAGGACGAGGCCGAGTCGATGTCCGTGTCGGTGACCTTCGGGAAGGAGTAGTAGGCCAACACGCCGTAGGTGGCGGTGTCGATGGTGCAACCGTTGATGTCGGTGGACGACTGGTAGAGGTAGATGCCGTAGCTCGAGGAGTCCTTGACGATGGTGTCCTCGATGGTGGGCGAAGCGTAGTAGGCCATGATGCCGTAGTAGCCGTTGGTGATGTTGACCTCGCTGATGGTGCAGGTGGTGGAGGCCAGGTACAGGCCACGGTTCTGGAGCACGCCGCCGGTGCCGCATTCCTGCAGGTCGCTGTTGTTGAAGTACAGTTCCCCACCGTCGATGACCCAGAACTGGAAGTTGTAGGACGTGTCGTGGGCCGTGATCAGGCTGGCGTCGCCGGTGGTGGACGTGTCCGAATCGCCATCGTAGATGTTGAACCTTCCACCGTCCTCCACCTCGATGTGGTAGGTGTTGGACGAGGTGGAGTTCAACCTCAGGGTGACGTTCCGGAAGGTCAGCAGTCCACCGTCCTTGACGGTGAGGTCGCCAGTGAGGACGATCTCCTCGTCCTGGTGCACGATGACGTCACCGGAATCGATGTCCCAGTCACTGTTGATGTACGTAGGGGCTGCGACGGTGTCCGTCGATACAAGGCCGACCACCAGGACGATCGCTGCCAGCGCGAAGGCTATTATGAGAATCGAAGCTAGGGAGCGTTGGCTCATGTGAGCTCCTCCTATTCCTTGTGTTGCCGGAGGACCCAGGACCTCCGGCGAAGGGCTTCAAAAGCGGTGGGGCCCAATAACCTTTTCCATATGCGTACCTCCCCTGATTATCGAGACCTTTGCGGGGTCCCCGGGAGCTCTGGCTCCTCATGGGAACGGTGAAATACCCTCCCGTCCATACATTTCGACCGGGAGTTGGGGTATCGTGGCCGGCGCACCTGTGGATGATGGCACCCTAGCGGTCGCCTTCACGATGGTCATCATCCTCTGCATCATCATCATGGTCACCCTCTTCAGCTCGATCTGCATCATCAAGCCGGACCAGGAGGGCGTGCTTTCCATCCTCGGCAGGTACTCGCGAACCCTGAGGTCGGGCCTTCACTTCGTGCCTCCCTTCGTATCCAAGGTGCGGAGGGTCGAGGTGGGATACCAGCCCATCGACCTGCCGGACCGGGAGTACAGGACGGCGGACGAATTCCGGGTCGAGCTGGACCTCTTCGTGAGCCTTGATGTGGAGGATGCGGCGAAGGCCGTCCTCAACACGACGGACTACAAGAAGAGCTCGATGCACGAGGTCGAGCTGGCCGTGGGCACGGCGGTCACGGGCATGGACCTGCCGGACCTCATGGAGATGGACCCCGAACTGACCACGGTGCTACGGCCGGTCCTGGACGAGGCGACCGAGCCCTTCGGGGTCGTCATCCGGAAGGTGAGCATCCGGGACCTCCGGCCCGGCGAGCGGGGGGAGAGGTTCTTGCGTGACCTTGCCGCCACGAGCGTCACGGGCGGGGTGGGCGCGAAGACAGCTCTGGCCGATGGCACCCCCGTCTTCC
>JAUVRF010000543.1 GCA_030597775.1 Methanobacteriota archaeon
CCCCCGGCGGCGCCCGACGCCGAGACGAGCCGCTCCAGCCGAAGGGACGTGATGACGCCGGGGTGCCGGCCGCAGCCGTACTCCCGGATGGGGGTGGGGTCCCAGTCGGAGGCACCCACGGCGATGACGACCGCTCCCACGGGCATGTCCAGGAACTGGGGGCGCTGGTCGTAGTCGATGGCTCCCGCGGGGCACACCTTGGCGCACACGCCGCACTTGCCCTCGGTGAGGTACCGGCAGGCATCGGGGTCGATGGCGTAGGTGGAGGGCACCGCCTGGGGGAAGGCGGTGTAGATGGCGGACCGCTCTCCCAGGCCGCACTCGAACTCCGAGGGCAGGCTCACCGGGCACTTCTCGGAGCAGAGACCGCAGGACGTGCACTTGGCGGGATCGACGTACCTTGGCCTCACCTCGACCTTGGCCAGGAAGGCACCCGCCTTGCCCTCCAGCTCTGTGACGCGCGCCCTGGTGTGGATGGTGATGTTGGGGTGGCGCGCCGCCTCCACCAGGATGGGTGAGAGTATGCACATCGAGCAGTCGTTCGTGGGGAAGGTCTTGTCCAGCTGGGCCATGTGGCCTCCCAGGGACGGTGAGGCCTCGACCAAGTGCACCTCGACCCCCGCCTCGGCGAGGTCGAGGGCGGCCTGTACGCCGGCGAGTCCTCCGCCGACCACCAGCACGGGCCAGTTACCAGGTGAGCCCTGAGCCACTAGGTACTCCTCCACTCAATCGTTCGCCTGCTTCTCGTGGTGTTCAAGGGACTTGACCCCGTAGTCGTACCCGGTGTTGAAGGCCCTGAGGTTCAGGTCCTCCGTTCCCGGGGGAACGGTGTCCAGGATCGCCGACTTCATGGCGTCGTAGTCCACCACCTTCGTGACGGCGGTGAGGAAGCCCAGCATCACGATGTTCGCGACGATCCTCCGGCCGAGCCCCTCCGCCAGGCGTGTGGCGGGGATGCCGAACCTGTGGATGTCGTTCCGCCTGTACTTGAGCTCCACCAGGTCCTCCTCGTACAGAAGCTGGCCGTTCGGCCTGAGGTCGGTCACGTACTTCTCGTACGCTCCCTGGGACATGATAATGACGTGATGGGGCCTGTTGACGTAGGGATAGTCGATCTCCTCGTCGGAAATGATGACGTTGGCGCTGCACGAACCGCCGCGGGCCTCTGGGCCGTAGGATTGGGTGAAGGCCGACTTCTTGTCGGAGAACAGGGACGCGGCCTTTCCCAGGATGAGGCCCGAGAGGATGATGCCCTGGCCGCCGAAGCCGCCCAGCAGCACCTCGATGTTCCCGTTCTCATCATCTTCCACCTTGACGCTGGTCCCCTTGGCCTTCTTCGCCGCCATCATATCACCTTCTGGGCCCGGGAGACCCCGTCCTCGAGGGCCTTGAGGTAGGTGGGCTTGTCCACGTCGATGAACTTGCCCACCACGATCCGGTTGTGGAGGTCGATCTCCGCCTCGACGGGGTCGATGTTGTGGCGGATGACCGAGTTCTCCCGGTAGAAGCGCATCTCGTCCAGGCCAGTTCCGATCTTGTTGGGGCGCCCGTACCCCGTGGGGCAGGGCGCCAGGATCTCAACGAAGGAGAATCCCAGGTGGTTGATGGCCTCGGCGATGGTCTCGATGAGCTGGTTGGCGTGGAGCACCGTCCATCTTGCCACGTACGTGGCCCCGGCGGCGTACGCTATGTGGGACAGGTTGAAGGGGTGCTCGTAGTTGCCGTATGGAGAGGTGGTCGACCGGGCGTGGAGGGGGGTGGTGGGACCCAGCTGACCTCCGGTCATCCCGTAGTTGAAGCTGTTCACGCACAGCACCGTCATGTGCATGTTCCGCCTGGCGGCGTGTATGAGGTGGGTCCCTCCGATGGCGAACAGGTCCCCGTCGCCCGAGAACACGATGACCCGCAACTTGGGACGG
>JAUVRF010000327.1 GCA_030597775.1 Methanobacteriota archaeon
CATCAGGTACTCAGCGGGAGAGGCGGAGCGTGCCAGGAAGAAGAGGGAGCAGGCCCCGCCCATGCCCTACCCGCCTCAAGGTTATCCCCCTCAGGGATATCAGCAATACCCGCAGCAGCCCTACCAGCAACCACCCTACCAGCAACCTCACTACGGATACTATCCGCCCCCTCAACAGCAGCCACCGCCTGGATACCCGCCCTATCCACCGCCACAGCAGGCACCGCCCTCGTCACCTCCAACGCCTCCTCCGCCACCGCCACCTCCTCCGCCCCTACCTCCTCCAACGCCTCCAAGGCCGCGGCCTCCTCAGTGAGCGCCCATTGCCGAAATTCCAAAAAGGCCGAGGGTCATACAGTGTTCGATGACCCGAGAGGATGTTGGCTCCCGAGGAAGCCTCTTCCGGATGGCCTACGACGTGCTGATGGTCACATCCGTGCAGTTCTGGATAGTGGCCGCCGCTCCATTCTACATCGGATGGTTCCTCTCAACCCGTGAGATCTGGCCGAACCTCGACGTCATCTTGGGAATGGTCATCGTGGGACCGATGATCGCCGGGTCGACCCTGGCCTACAATGCGTACACCGACGTGCGGATCGATCTTTTCAACCCGCGGAAGGCCCACCTGGCCTACGTGGCGGGTTGGATTAGCCCCCAGGTAGTGCTCAATCTGGCCCGTGGCCTTGTCTTCATGGGTCTTCTGCTCTCCCCACTTCTGGGCTGGGAGTTCACGGTCCTGATCGCGATCACGGTGCTCCTGTCGTTCCTCTATTCCTATCCAAAGACGAAATTGAAGAGCCTGGCCGGGGGCGACGTGCTGGTCAACATGATCGGCCTGGGGGTCATCATCCCCCTCGCCGGTTGGGCGGCCTCGGGGGTCAGCATCTCGGAGTTCCCGACGTGGTACCTCCTGCCCATCCTCTTCGCCCTGGGTTCCCTGTACTGCCTGACCCTGGTCCCCGACTACGAGGCCGACCGCAAGGCGGGATACATGACCTTGGCCGTCGCCCTGGGCCAGAGACCCGTCGTCTGGCTGGGATTCGCATTGCTGGTGGCCTCCGTGGTCTCCAATTTCGCCAGCGGTATCATGGGCTACGTCCTGTCCCCCGACCTTGTGATCCGGGTCTGGCCCATATACGGAGCCCAGGTGGCCCTCTTCATCTACTATGGTTCGGACGTCTCGTACAAAGGGATGCTCGCGACGATCGGGACCCAGTGCATCGGCCACGGGATAGGCGTGGGATTGATGATGTACTCACTGGCTGGGGTCTGGCTCGTGTGAGGGCGGTGTCAGGCGACCTTCTTCCGACGATACAGGAGGACGGTGTGACCCCGACGCTCCACGATCTCGGCACCCAGAGCCTCGGCGAGCTCCTGGGCGATCCCGACCTCGCCCGTCCTGTCCCCTCCAGCCGCGCCCCGCTGAAGGCGGACCTTGACCAGATGGTTCCGCTTGAGCTGGGCGTCCAGCTCGCCCACGATGCCCGCGCTCACTCCGCCCTTGCCAACCAGCACGGTGGCCTCGATGCGTTGACCTTCTGCCCTCAATCGGTTCCTTTGGCTGTTGTTCATAATAAGGTCACCCCTCATCGGTCGGTTGCTTCATTTCCGCTGGTGGGAGATCTCCCCCGGGCGTCGCCCGCAGGCCTAGCGGTATCCTGCTCTTGTGGCCGCAACGGAGACAGGTGGTCACCACCTTGCCCCGATTGAGACGGGTCCTGGAGGTGACCCCGGGTTGGAGGTAACGGTAGCAGCCTCGGCAGAACCTCCTGCGATAGTTCGGGGAGACCCTCACGTTGTATCGCATGCCCACGCGGCGGGCCAGGTCCACGTACCGGTCCGCGTGCTCCATCCTGCCTGCGAGTGCCGCCCGGTCCGCTTCCCTCATGAGGATGTCGATGCGTTCCCGGGCGATCTGGACCATCTCATGGGTCCTCCTTCCACGGCCTCTGCGTGCCACGGCCGTCGGTAGGCTGCGTTCCCTAGATAATCCTTGTGGGGCCGTGGACGTGTGTTCTCAGTTCAAATACTGCTCGTTCCTTGTGGTTCCTGACCTCCAGATCGCACGATGCCAGTCACCACCCGAGGGCACGCCGATGGAAGTACTGGACCCCGGTGACGGAAGGGGAAACTCCTATATATGGACTCCAGGGTACCAATGGATGCCCATGGCATCTAGACGCTTCACCATGCTGATGGTCGTCATCCTCTCGCTGTCCTTGATACCCCCAGGGATGTCGCTGGCCCTCTCGCCGGATGGCCCGGAGCCAGGCATCGGGACCACCGACGACCGGTGGTGGCTCACCTGGCCCAGCGACATGGACCGTGACGGCGTCCATGATTGGCTGGAGGACCTGGCCTCGACCGCCCTGGCAGAGGACCCCGACGCCCGACTGGACATCGTGGTCGACCTGGACCGGATCCCGACAGATGTCGATGTGGCCCGATTGGAAGACCTTGGCATGGAGGTCCAACATGTCTCGGTATACGTGGACGCGGTGCTGGGATCGGTCCCTGCAAGGAACATCGAGACCGTTCGCGCCCTACCCGGGGTCGTGATGCTCGAGGCCCAGGGCCGCGGGATGCCATCGATGAGCTCCGCTGGCCCTGCGGTCGGCCTCGATGTGGTGCACGAGGACCTGGGCTACGACGGCACGGGTGTCACCGTGGCCGTTCTGGACACCGGCATCAACGCGGCCCACGTCTCCTTGGACGACATGGACGATGTGGACATCACCGACGACCCAAAGCTCGTGACCTTCTTCGACGCCTACGCCAACTCCACCGTCCCCGCCTACGATTCCGGCGAGCACGGCACCTGGGTGGCGGGCATAGCCACGGGCACTGGCGGAGGTAACAGCCCCCACGTCGGCGGCGCGCCGGGCGCAAAGCTGGTCGGCGTGCGCATCGGAAGTTCCGGTGGCTTCCCGGAATGGGCCGCCCTTCGAGGCCTGGAATGGATCATCGCCAACAAGGAGACCTACAACATCTCGGTGGCCGTCTGCTCGTGGGGCATCGTGCTGGGCGGACCCAACGACCACAACGGCAACAGCGCGATCTCGAGGACCGCGGACGAGGTCGTGGCCGCCGGGATCAACGTGGTCGTCGCCGCAGGCAACTCGGCCCTCTCGGCCACCGAGACCTCGCCCGGCGACGCCAACGACGTGATCACCGAAGGAAGCGGGAGCGATAACCACATCATCCCCACCTTCAACTCCGAGGGCCCGACCACCGACGGCAGGACCAAGC
>JAUVRF010000146.1 GCA_030597775.1 Methanobacteriota archaeon
AGATTAGCCGAGGTGGTAGAATGAAAAGAGGACTGGCCATCAGCACCGTCCTGCTGCTCCTTGCAGCGACCTGGCTCCCGCTCGTGATTGCACAAGACGATCCCGAGTACGAATTCGACCCCGAACTGGGGGACCTCCTGAGCACCTTCGGAGAGGGCTACGTCGAGAACCTGGTCCTGTGGAGCGGAGCTGGCGTCGGACTGGTATGGGGCCCGTCCTACGACGGTGACCAGAGCGCCTTCGACGACCGGATCACGGAGCTTGAGGCCGCCGCTGGCGGTTCCATGCCCGCGAACACCACTCCGATCGTCGTGCCCTTCGCCATGGCCAATCCGGTCTTCGATGGACCGGCACCCCTGGACCACAGCGAGAAGTGGATGTGGAACTCCACCGGGAAGGAGGCCAAGGTCTCCCTGGGCAGCGTGGGTCACACCATCACCGCCGAGACCGACCTGGCGATACGCTTGATGGACGGAGGCGTCCTGGACGCCGAGGGCCTGTTGCTCCTGGAGGCCGCCCTCGAGGCCATTGGCTTCACCAACGAGCGCATGGGCTACAACGGGACCGACCTGGGTCCGATCAACATGTCCGATCCCAACATGACGGACGACGACCAGTCCAACGGGTGGTGGCTCCCCGTCACCGAGGCGACGGGCACCATCAACGCGATCACCGGGGACTGGGAGGGTGTGACCCTCACGGACGGGCCATCCCTCGAGGCATCCCTGGAGTTCCTGAGGAGCCTGATCGGCCTCAGCGTCTACCTGGAGGCCAACACCGACCTGGTGGGCGATGGGAAGCCCTTCACCAACGGGACCGATACCGAGGTCTGGGAATTCGCTGGTGCGGTCTACAACAACATCAGGGCACTCTATTACGACGCGATGAGGGACCTGTTCTACGAGGACCTCGTCCTGACCACGGGCACCCTCACCATCCTCTACCACACCCTTCTGGATATCTCGGAGGCCCGGGGATGGGACATGGGTTACACTCAGGGATGGGCCATGTGGGAGGCCGAGAGGTACGCGACCCTGCTCGTCCAGCTCATCGAAGAGGACGGGACCCTGTCCGCCGGTTACGACACCGCCCTCGGCGGTTTCCCTGGCGCCTTCATCCCACCCTACGCGCCCCTGACGGCCGAGGCCAGCAGCGACGAGTACGCGATGGCCATCGCAGCCCTGTACGATGCATCCGACCGGTTCGGCGGCATCACCTACGGCAACGCGGCCCAGTCCTGCCTCATCATGTTGGAGGATTCGTACTGGAACACCTCCGAAGGCATCTTCGTGGAGGAGCCACTGGCAGAGACCCCCACCGTCATGACCGCCACCCAGGTGGCCGGCATGGCCGCCTACGTCGGAGCGACGGAGGCGGGCGTGGACCTGGGGAAGCACCGCATCCCCGAGCTGTGGGGCGGAATGGTGGGTGCCGGTCTGCAATCGAGCGAGACCGACGCCACGGGCGAGAACTACACCATCCCCGAGCCCGACACGAACAACAACACCATCTGGAAGCACGATTGGGACCGTGGACCCGAGATGATGAACGGCATCGCTCCGGTCCTTGGCACCGGTTCGACCCTCGACATGGCCACCCACAACTGGTCCGTGGACCAGATGGTGGATACCGGGGTCCTGATGGAGGCCGCCGTCGTCTGGATGGGCATGGACGGTGACTGGTTCGATGACATGGGCGCACCCATGTATTCTGCCCAGACCGCATACCGTTACGTCCACTGGACGGACGACGAGTGGTTCGCCTGGGGTGAGGCATGGCGCCTCACCGCCGAGAACGTCACCGAGCAGCTCGAGGAACTCCAGAACCAGACCGAGAACTGCACCACGGTGGTCGAGGAGCTGATGGCGGAGATCGCCTCCCTGGAGGAGAACATCACCGCCATGGAGCTGGACCTCAACGACAGCCTGGAGAACGAGTCGATCCTGCGGGACCAGAACGAGTGGCTCCGCGTGAGGCTGGAGGAGACCAACGAGACCGTCGACGAGCTGGAGGAGACCATCGAGATCCTCGAGGAGACCGTCGAGCGGCTCGCCGGGGATGTCGCGGACAAGAACGAGAACATCAGCAAACTGCTGGACCAGCTCCGTGCCGAGCAGCACAACGTGACCTTGCTCCAGTGGGAGCTGGAGAACGCCAGCGCCGCCCTGGCCCAGGCCGAGTTCAACCTTGCCGCTGCCGAGAACAAGCTGGAGGATAGCGAGGATGAGCTCAATGAGCTCCAGGGACGGATGGCCATGGTCGCCATCATCTCCCTCATCGCGGGCATGATAATCGTGGTCGCCATCCTCAGGGTCAGGGGTCGCATCTGAGCGGACGGCCGGCCCAACGGGCGAACGGTTTAGTACGGTGTCCGCCATTTCCGGACCGTGCGCATCCACGACGAGTGTGTGCCCTGCCTCCTGGCAAGGGTCCGGTTCGAGGCAATGGCATCCGATCCAGATGCCGCCATGGAGGCCCTGCTCGCAGCGGCCAGGGAGATAGGCGACTCGCGCCCCGGGGACGTCTCGGCCGAGGTCGCGACCCGGGTACACCGGGCCGCCTACGAGGCCCTGGGGACGGATGACCCCTACGCCGAGTCGAAGCGACTGTCGAACGAGGTCGCCCTGGGACTCCTACCACGTGCGCGCGAGCTGTACAGCAAGAGTTCCTCCGAGGACAGATTGCGGACAGCGGCCCTCCTCTCAATCGTGGGGAACGTCCTCGATTTCGGCATCGAGGGAGGGCTATCCGACCCCATGATGCTCGAACAGACCTTCGAGCATCTGGTGGAGGAGGGCCTGGGAAGGGACGACTCTGACCTCCTGGAGGAACTGCTTGTGCCGGGAGCGAAGGTGGCCTACCTCACCGACAACTGCGGCGAGATCGTCTTCGACCAGATACTCCTCCAGGAACTGAGGGAACGGGGTAGCCAAGTCACCCTCGTTGTCAAGGGCGACCCCATCCTCACAGACGCCACTCGCGCCGACGTGGAGGAGCTTGGTCTCGACCCCCTCGTGGACCAGGTGGTGGACACCGGCCCCCTGGCCGTGGGCGTCGACCTGGGCACGGTGCCTGCCGAGACCCGGAGGGCGATAGAGGACGCGGACCTTGTCATCTCCAAGGGGATGGCCAACTTCGAGTCCCTCTCCGACTCCTCCATACGGCCCATCGCCTACCTGCTACGAACGAAGTGTGACCCGGTGGCTAGTACGCTCGGAGAGGCAAAGGATATAAACGTCCTCAAACTATTCTACTAGTGAGGAATGGGATGCCTCGCACCGAAGATATCGGCGAGCCTAGGTTAGATTCTGGGGACCGTGACCCGGTCGCCGTCGCCAGGAGCGCCTTTCTGTCAGGGGACGTGGAGAGAGCGAAGCGGATGGCGGACAAGGCCATCTCGACCGATCCCCTTAGACCGGATGCATGGATCATCAAGGGCCGCGCATTGGTCTGCAGGCTCGATCATGTTGGTGCGAAGGAATGTTACAAGCAGGCCCTCGAGATCGACGAGGGCAATGTTGAGGCATGGAGACGGATGGCCTTCGCACATCGCCTAAACAGTGAGTTCGTGGACGCCATAGGATGTTGGAAGAGGGCCCTCGAACTGGACCCGAACGACCCTCGCACCCTCAACGATGTCGCCTCCGCGTTGGACGAGATGGGAGAGTTCGAGCAGGCGAACGAGTACTACGAGCGGACCCTCGAGGTGAACCCCGACGACCCCTTCGCGAGGGAGAACATCCGCCTGAACCGTCGCATCCTCGATCGGCTCGCCAAGAGGAAGGAATAGGGATCTCGGGCGGTAGGAACACATTTTGAACCGGGAGCCTTGGCCATCGACGTGGTCGGTCGGGCCGTATCGGAAAGACCTATCAATCCATCGCCGCATCCCTACAAGACCCGATATCCCCCACATCTCACGGGGTCGACCGGATTCGAATGTATTATCAAGACAGGAACCCCCATCTCCAAGTGAAACATTCCCCCGATTCTACCCAAAATCCAGATAGATTGGGTGAGAGGACCTTACATTTCAGGGGTAGCCAGTGTACGTCGCCGACTTTTTACGACCTAGAAATGCATCAAATTCTCATGAATTGTAGAACCATAGCAACCTTCTTATACCTAGAAAGATACTCGACTCCTACATTTGCCGTCGTGAAAAGTCGCGTAGTATAATGGAAAAGGTTAGGTAGGTTAGGAAACGAGGTTAGGAAGTTAGGTTAGGTAGGTAGGTTAGGTAGGTAGGTTAGGTAGGTAGGTTAGGTAGGTTAGGTAACTAGGAAAACAGCCTTTGGGGAATATAGAAAGGAGAACTTGGCTCTTGGGGGGGTAATGTTTGCCGGATGCATTGCGCGACGAGATAACATTCTTTGGTCACATTATCCAGGGAAACCGGATAACGATCAAGACCGACGACATGAAGGTCTTAAATCCTGATGAGGAAGAGATCTTCGAGATAACCATCCAGCGGGTATTGCCCCCCAAGAGCCTCCGCGAGCTCGAGATGAGCTCGTTCGGCGGGAAGGTCATCGAGGTCCTTCGCGCCGAGGACGTCTTCGACGATCCCGAGTACATGTTACTTCTGTTCTTACACAAGCACAACATCAGGGGAGTCAGCTTCCGGAGGGAGGACCTCACCGACCCCCTCGTCTCCGACCTGTGCAGGGCGACCAACGCCCTGCACAAGGACGAGAAGCTCTCTGAGATACTGAGGATGAAGTTGGAGCGGTTGAGGGAATGAAGATGATATCGATGGAGGAGTGCACGATGCCCGAGGCGTTCTTGATGGACCGCCTCAACGAGGTCCTCGCGATAACGGGAGAGGACATCATGGAGCGCATCGGCACCGGCCACATGTCCCCCGCCGCCTACGACACCGGCTTCGTGGCGCGCATCTCGGACCCGGAAGGGAAGCCTGAGTTCCCCAAGACCCTGGATTGGCTCGTTGCGAACCAGCGGGACGACGGGTCCTGGGGATCGGATGCGTTCCACGAGTACGACCGGTTCATAAACACGCTCTCGGCCTGTATAGCCCTCAAGGAGAGGGAGCACGCCCCCGGGTCCGTGGCCATGGCGGAGGCTTACCTCAGCGAGTCCATCCATCGACTGGACGCGGCTGATGAGGGCGTGTCCTCCGACCATCTGGTCGCGATGCTCATGGCGGAGGCCCGCCGCGTGGGCCTCGAGATACCCTACGAGCACAACCCCCACAAGCAGGCCAACCCCCTGAAGCGGGCCTTCCTCTCCTATGTGTACGTGGACACCGAGCATCCCCTGGCCTTCTTCACCGAGATCCTAGGTCGGTCCGCGAACCAGAAGCGGATAACCCGCAAGCTTCAGATGGGGAACGGTTCCATCTCATCATCGGCGGCGACCACCGCGGCCTCCATCGTTTTCGACAACGATCCCATCTTGGACCACTCCCACTTCGACAAGCTGCGGTACATACAGGACACGATGCTGCCC
>JAUVRF010000582.1 GCA_030597775.1 Methanobacteriota archaeon
ACATTCCTCGCTTCCACGCGGTCTTCGAGGCCACCAAGGAGACGGACGGGATCTCCTGGACCGAGACCCTGGCGGACTTCCAGAACGAGTACGCCCACCTGACCACCACCGATGTCGAGAGGGATATCGTGGCCGTCGAGGTGGATGGCCAGATGCTAGCCTATTACCGGCAGTACTGGGTGCGCGCGCTGGACGGCACGTACTCCTACCGGGCCTTCGAGGCCCTCCTCCCCGCATGGCGGGGGATGGGTATCCGCCGCACGATGCTCACCATGATAGAGCGGCGGGCCCGCGAGGTGGCCAAGGGCCACACCGATGCCACCAAGAAGATGATCACCACCTGGACCTGGCCGGGGGATGAACCACGGCAAGAGCTCCTCAAGGAGCATGGGTACACCCCCCTGCGGTACTTCTTCGAGATGCTCCGCGACCTTCGCGAACCCATAGAGGACAGTCCCTTGCCAGAGGGCATCGAGGTAAGGCCGGTGCCTCCCGAGGACTACCGGAAGGTCTTCGACGCGGCCAATGAGGCCCTCAAGGACCACTGGGGCGCCCGGGAATGGACTGACGTGGATTACGATCAGTTCCTCAATGACCCCACCTGCACCCCGGACCTGTGGGTCATCGGGTACGACGGTGATGAGGTCGCGGGGAACGTGGTCAACTGGATCAACAAGCCGGAGAACGAGGAGTTCTCACGCAAGTGGGGCTACACCGAGATAATCTCCGTGAGGCGTCCCTATCGCGGGAAGGGTTTGGCCAAGGCACTGGTCACCCGATCCATGGTCAGGCTGCGGGACCTGGGAATGGAGCATGCCAACCTGGGTGTGGACTCGGAGAACCCAAGCGGGGCGATGAGCCTCTACACTGGCCTGGGCTACAAGCCCGTCAAGACGTGGACCATCCTCCACAAGCTCCTGGAGGAGTGAGGATGGCCGGCATCGACCCCGACCTGGTCGAGGTGCCTGGCGCCCCGGACATACCTGGCCTCGTGTTCCGCCGGTACCGGGGCGACGAGGACCTGCCCACCCTGGTGGAGGTCTTCAACGCCGCGGCCGAGACGGATGGGCTGGACTGGTTGGTGACCGTCGACCGCCTCAAGGTCGAGTACGACAACCAGCCCAACTTCGACCCCCGGAAGGATGTTGTCATCGTCGAGGTCGACGGGGCTGCCGTGGGTTTCACCTACATCTAATGGTTCGAGGAGCTCGATGGGACCTTCGCGGCGGGACACCGGGAACGGCTGGTGCTCGAGTGGATGGGCAAGGGCATCATGAGGGCGCAGCTGGCGATCAACGAGGCGCGGGCGGAGGAACTGGCCGCGGCCCATGCGACCGGGCCCAAGAGGATGGGTACCGTGACCGCCGAGTCCGAGGTACATCGGTTGCGGATGCTTGAGTCGGTGGGCTTCGAGAGGAAGCGTTGGTACTACGAGATGCTGCGCGACCTGCGGGACCCCATCCAGGTCCACCTCCACCTCGGGCAGCTCCCGCTTGACGTAGGCGGCGAGGATCAGCAGGACCGTGGGCGGCGGATTGTAATCGCCCATGACGAACCAGTACCGCTTGGGCGGCTCCACTAGCAACAGCCGGTAGCCCAGCTTCCACCCCCCCTCAAGAGAAGCCCCCGGTGCGTTGGAATAGCTTGCGACACCATGCCGCGGGGGTCTTTTCCAGGGCTAAGTTCAAAACTTGGAAATGCCATTACCAGGACGGAGGAT
>JAUVRF010000575.1 GCA_030597775.1 Methanobacteriota archaeon
AGGGTCTTCCCGTCCCGGCCGATCCCCTTCCAACTCCTCGTGGTCGAGCCCGGCTCCATCGGCCTCTCCGTCCCCCGGGTCGTCGGGGGATATCTCGACCGCCTCCTCCTCGGTGATGGTTCCCCTCTCTTGGGACCTGCCACGTCCAAATGCAAGAACGATCACGACGATGACGATGAGCACGGCCGCGAGCATGGCCGCCATTGACCAGTCGATGGAATCGCCAGTGTCCTTCAACACCATGGGAGGAACGTAACCCCCGGCGGGAATGTAGTGCTCGTAATCGACGATCTCGGCGGGGAACTCGTTGCTGAGGTAGCTTGGCCTCGAGACGAAGGTGGTGACCGTCTGGTCGTTCCAGCTGCTGTCCACCTCGAACTCCACAAGGCCGGACGCGTCCGTGAGACCCTCTACGACCTCGACACTCATCGACACCCTTACGGTGGCACCCTTGAGGGGCTTGTCGTCCTCGTCGATCACAGGGCCCACGACGAATGTGAACCGGTCGGGCTTCCACACGGGAACGTTGATGGGTCCCGCCACGAAGCCCCCCAAGATACCCTCACCGGAGGTCTCGAACGACCATCCCCTCTCAACGAGTTGCTGGATGGACCGGAACCTACCAGGGCGGTACCCATCTCCATCCGAGGCCCACACGACGGACCAGACGGCCGAGTAGTTGCCATCCTCGGGCAGGTCCTCCATGATGGGTCGTTGGTTGGGATAGGGTTCGCCATCGGGGTCCAAGATGAAGGTCACGTTCACGGTCGCCACCCCAGGCTCTCCGTCAGATCGCTCCAGGACTGGCCCGTCATCCAGAACGACCAGGTAGACGTCCGCTCCCCGGTACCACGCCATCTGCATATCACCGGGCGGATTGGACGGGGGGGGCAGGAAGACCGGACCGCGGGTCACCATGGGCGCGATGATGAACTCGGATGTGGCGTTGATCGGAAAGCCCATCGCTCTCACGTCATCCATCGACTTGATGATGTCCGGAACGAAGACCGACTCGTCATCCACGACGATGTCATAGAACTGCCAGAGGGTGCTGTAACCCTGTGTGTCCACCTGTCCGACCAGGACCCCCGGGGCGACGAGGTCCACAAGCCAGTGCTGGGTGATGATCGGTATGCCCTCCTTCGTGACGAATCGGTACAGGGGCGCACTCCCATCGACCATGGGCCCCATATTGTAGTAGAGCACCTTGCTGGTCTCAGAATGCCAGGCCCCCAAGAGGTTGTACGATGGTGGGTCATCGTGGTCGTACCTGGGATACTGCTCGCGTCCTCCCACCACGGGTCTGTTGTAAAGGTTGCCCTCCGGGAAGAGGGGCACCTCCAAGGCCTCTGCCTCCTCGGTGCTCCGAACGGAATCCGCGATGAACTCGGTGCTGATCGGATTGAAGGTGAAGAGCCGTGTCAGGGGAGAGTACGTGGCCTCACCGGGGTAGGTGTCGAGTATCTCCAACTGTCCCGGCGGGTCGAAGACCGCCAAGGCCCTTCCGTCCCTCACCAGGCCTGTTCCTGGATCGAACAGACCAGGGGTGTCCTGGGACGATTCGAACCTCCAGTAGTAGACAGGCACGCCGTTCCACCAACCCTGGACCAGTGGATGGAGGTCCGCCTCCATCCCGACGAGGCTCGAGCCCTCCGGGGCCATGGGTGTGTTCCAGACAAGGTCCCGCTCGGTCATGGTCAGGTCGGCAGCGAGTATATCGGCCAGTGACCGGATCTCGTTGGGGACGTAGCCCGTGGGCACCTGGACATCCCAGATGCGGTGGAAG
>JAUVRF010000099.1 GCA_030597775.1 Methanobacteriota archaeon
CCAGTTCCAACGCAGGTCCCTCCGTTCCGTTTATGGACGGCCTCCCTTCCGACCCCCGTTCCCGGTCGCTATCACCTCCGCCCTCCTGCCGGCCCAGCCCCAGGCCATGGGCTACCACGACAAGGAGGACCCGGAGAACGAGATAAACCAGATAGTCGGTCTGGCCTTCGACTTCTTCGACCTGCCTCCCACCGAGAAGGTCATCCTTGGGACCCACGGCATCATCTTCATCACCTCGCGGCCGGAGCACTTCTCCGAGCTGCTCAACTTCTATTCCTTCGTACGGAGTCTACAGATCTTCCAGTCCATATTCTTCGCCAGGCTCCGACAGATGTGGGACATGGTCAAGGATGTAAGGAATAGCAACCTCCACCTCAAGAAGGAGGAGGACCTGGTCAGGATGGAGCAGGAGCTTTCCGAACTCAGCTCCAACATCGTGCTCATCGAGGAGCTCTCCAGCATGATGGCGGTCAGCTCCTCTGAGATGAAGAGGATCTGGTCGGCCAACTCGGGATCCCTTGACATGGACAACAAGCGCCTGGCCGATAGGTTCGGCATCGACAGGGAGATCCATATCATCGGAGAGAAGATCAAGGACATGACGGGGGTCGCCGGTGGCCTTGTGGACGAGATCGGTGGGCTTCGGGACATGGTACAGACCCTCGCCGAGAAGCGGATGCGCGAGGTGTCCAAGCTGATGGCCGACAACGTCCAGCAGGGATCCGAGGCCCAGCTGGCGATGGCGGCGAACGTGAAGGCGTCCAGGTACAGCGGGGCCGCACTCAAGATACTGTCGGCCATCTCGGCCGGGTTCCTGGGCATGAAGATATCGGACCTCGTCATGAAGGGTCTTGACGAGTGGAACGAGTCCGAATGGGGTCCGAACTGGGACCTCGGCGCCAAGGGTTTCTACGGTGGATACATACAGGTGATCGTGGGATTCACCCTGTGGATCCTCATGACCATATTGTTCTTCCGCCTGATCAAGATCTCATCGGCCAAGATGAAGGAGGAGAAGCTGGCCAAGGACTACGTCCTCAACCTGCGCATCCCCATCGACGTGCGTTCGACACCCGAGAAGATCAAGGCGTACCTTGCAGACAAGAGCATCACGTACCACAACGTGGAGATAACCGGCCACCGGGTGTCCTGGTACCACAAGCAGGAGAAGGGTGATGACAAGGTCTTCTACACCGTCACCCTGTGCTTCGATGCGAAGGACGGCCATCTCTTCTACATCCACGCGAACACCGAGGACAAGAAGGGCGACGCCTTCTTCACCACGGAGTGGGTCCAGAGCGAGTTGCTCACATCGGGGCTGATAACCAAGGCCCAGGATGAGCACATCAGGGCACGGATGGGACTTCCCGCAGGAGGAGGTGAGTGGTGATGGACATAACCGAGCTCTCTGATGATTCCAAGAGGCTGCTGATCCTCATCGACCACTTCTCCGAACCGGCCCATACCCGAAAGGAGCGGGAGATCTGGATCAAGAAGATACCGCTGGCCGCTCTGATCAATCGGGGTGTGAGGAAGGGCACGTTCAAGGACTACGATACCGCCCCGACGCTGGTGGACTACAAGGGGACGACCAGGTTCGCCAACATCAGCAAGGAGGGCGAGGACGACGTGGTCGACATGCGTGAGATGGGGCTGGTGGAGAGGCTGAAATTGGCCACATCACACCACATCTACGTGTCCGCGTACAGGATAACCCCCGCGGGGAAGGACACCGTCAAGGACTTCGAGAAGAAGCATCACGCGGCGATCTCGAACATGCTCGCATGCAGAGAATGCGGTGGTGAGGTGGACATAGAGGCCCGGGATGACGCTCCCTATCTTATCTGTAAGGAGTGTGGTACGGATGAGAAGGTGGACATCTTCGACATCGACGAGGTGCCCTACGTCTCCCGCCCCAACTTCACGGAGATCTGGTTGCCACTGGATTGAGAGTTATCTATCGAAGGATCTATGACAAGGGATATTGACGGAAGGTGAGGTGGAATGGGATTTCTGAAGAAGATGACGAGCGCCATCACTGGAGGCGGCGCCGACGTGAGCATAGAGTACCCCCCGGGACCGTTCAAGCAGGGCACGTCCATCCCTGTAAAGGTCACTGTCGTCTCCACCGGAGGCGAGGTGAAGTCGGGCGGCGTGTTCGTTGACCTGCTGGCGAGGGAGCATGGAAGCGTCTTCGGTAGCCACCGGTGCGAGAAGTGTGGTCACGTCGACACCAGCAGCAAGGGCAAGGTGTCGAAGAAGACCGTCGACACGTCCTTCCCGGTAGGGCCCGCATTCGTGCTGCAGTCCAACGAGCGTAAGGAGTTCGAGGGACAGATCTCCATACCCGGTGGTCAGCCGTCGTACAAAGGGTCTATCAACCACGACTGGGAGATCCGAGGACGGTTGGAGGCATTCGGGAACGACCCCGACTCTGGGTTCAAGCACATCGAGGTCAAATAGAACGGACCCGTCCTATCGGGGGTCGAGCCCCTTCAGGACCTCCATGGCCAGTTCCAGATAGGTCTGCTCCAGCTCTTCCACCGGGAGGGTCGCCTTGAAGCCCGCCGCTCCAGCGTGACCACCGCCGTCGCCCCCCGTCATCTTCGACAATCGCTGAAAGAACTCGCCCAGGTGGAGGCCCGCGTCCACGACCCGCCTGCTGGCCCTTCCCGTGAGGGAGGTGGTGTCGCCGTCCTCGCTGGCCACGATACCCACGTCGGCACCCATGTTGACAAGGTTTCGCGCGGCGGAGGCCTCGAAGGCACCGACCCTCGTCCTGGCCAGGATGAAGTTGCCGATCTCGAAGTGCTCCGACCTGCGCGCCGCCTTGAGCATGGCGATGACCCTGGACCTGTCGTATACGGGCCTCTCGATGGCCTGCACCACATCGGCCAGCTCCAGACCGCCCTCCTCCAGTATCGTGAGGGTGTCAAGGAGGGCACTATTGGGTGCGATGCGGAATCGCTCGGTGTCGGCCATTATTCCAGCGACCATTGCCAGGGCGGCATCCGAGTTCACCTCCGCCCCCACTTCCACGGCCAGCCTGTGGATGATCTGGGCACAGGACGGTGAAGCGGGTTCGCAATGGTACCGGGTGTTGACGTCCGCCAAGGCGGAGTTCAGGATATGATGGTCAACGACTATCGAGCTTGAGAGGTACTTGTCGTATGGCTCGACCTGGCTGGGTGTGGCGGTGTCCACGAAGACGATCGGGTCGTAGGGGGAGCCCTCGTGGTCCACCTGGGGGTCGACCGTGACCTGGTAATGACCATCGAAGCTCTTGAGCAGGTTCTGGGCACCCCGGCTGACGCTCTCTACGGCACCGATGGTAACGTTTGGGAACATCGCTGCCAGGGCTATCGAGCAGCCCATTGCGTCTATGTCCGCGTTCCTGTGGGACAATACCAGTGTTCTACCGGACCAGAGCTCGTCCAGCACGTTCGACATGATGAGGACCTCCTCGGATACCATCTGGCCTCGCCCCCGCCTGTCAGGGGATCGAGTTGGCTCAGGACATGCCGCCTGCGGGGCCCTTGCCCAGGGCGACGGTGAGCTCGTTCCGGAGATCATCTACGGTCTTCTTGAGCGATTCCTCATGCTTGGAGTAGCTCTTCACCTTGACCTCTAGCTCCTCGGAGCGCTCGATCAGGTCTGCCTTGAGGGTATCCACGTCCTTGACCTGGATCATGAGGGCGCCCGCGGACTTGTAGACCGCTGCACCCTCCTCAAGACCGTCCATGGCCTCCTTGGCGGAGTCGACCTCGGTCCTCTGCTGCTGTACCTGCTGGAGCTGTGCGCTCACTACCTGGAGCTGCTGGCTCAGTTGCTGGAACCTGGCGATCTTGTCCTGCAGCTGTTGGGGAATGTCGTTCGTGTCTATCCCTCCTTTTCATCCTCCCTGATGGGAAGGGGAGTCATAACTGTTATCTTTGAGCTGGTCGGCACCCTGGGCGACCTCCGCGGCCATCGAGGCCCACCGGAGGAAGGAGTTTATGGCGGCCCGGAGGGATGGCAGGTCCTCGGAGATGAGGTGGACATTGAGGTCGTCCTCTGTCCGTTCCAGCCTGGCGCTGACCCGGGGAAGACCACCTCCGGCCTCCACCGCTAGCGCTCCCTCCACTGCCTTTGCGACGGTCCCCTGGACCTCGAGTGATAGGGTGGCGGCGTACATGTCGCCGACATCCATCTAGCGGGCCTTTATGACACGCTTCACGTTGGGTCGCTGCTTGTAGAAGATCTTGGAACCGCACTTCTCGCACTGGATGCCACCGACGGTGGAGATGTCAGTGAGGATGGTCAGCTTGCACTTGCCGCACTTGTACATCTTCAGGCCTCCTCCTCGATCTCTGGCTCCTGGTTGATGATGTCCACGTGCGCATCACCCTTCACTGGCGTGTACGACCGGGTGGCGACGTTGGGGGAGTAGGCACCCCCGGCGAACTTGAGATCACAACGGCGGCACTTCCAGATACCAGTGCTGACCCGCTTCACCGCCGCGTGTCGGCAGCGGGGGCACTCGTAGGACTGGTTCTTGGCGTTGGTCACAGTTGCGATCTGCTTCCGGAGGCGGACGCCGTAGCGCGGACCGTATCGGCCCGCGACGCCCACCTTCTTAGTCCGTCGGGTCATGTGCGCTCACTCCCCTGACTCAATCCATGAGCTTGGGGCGGACCTTCTTGCCCAGGTCTCGGGAAAGCCCGACCACGTATTTAATCTCATCGATACTGAAGGAGCCGTTCAGCCCCTTCTGCATCGCCCGGATGTCGTCGTTCTCGTCGATGACGACAGTGAGACGCGCATCGGCGACCTCCTCCTCGTCAATGCTGGGGTCGACCATGACCTTGTTGCCCAGCTTGACGGCGGTGATGGACACCGGTGCGTGGAGGGGGCCAAGGGGAACGTCCTTCTTGGAATCGTCGATCTTGGACCATGGGATCTTGGCCGTCGAGAGGGCGGCCATGGCACCGTAGTTGAATGCATCGAACAGGTTGCCGTGCATGTCGCTCGGGAGCATGTCGATGAAGATCATCCAAACCTTCTCGCCCTCCTCGATGCAGAGTGGGGCAAGGTCTATGGTCTCGCTCTCGCGGATCCCGCGGTCAACGACACGGGCCAGCTCGATCGCCGGCGGGCGTGGTGGCCCGCTCTCGAAGAGCGGTGACGCGATGGGTGCCAGTTCGGCGGTCGATATCAGGACGCCCATGTTGGGGCGATCGGAGAAGGGAGTGCCCTGCTCGATCTTCACGCCGACGATGACCTGGGTCTTGCCCAGCTGGACCTTTGCGGAGCCTTCAGCGGAGGTGATGAAGGGCTTGGTCACGGTGACCTCCCTCATCTCGTCCATGGCACGACCGTCCAATCGGATGTCCTTCGCGGCCATAGAATGGATGTAATCCCTCTTGATGAAACTGACGATGTTCACTGGCATCACTCATCACCTCCTGCGGGTGCGGGTCCCTTGTCGTCCTTCTCGGGGGTGGCCTCCTCGACCATCTCCTCCGGAACGGGTGCTTTCTCGTCCTTCGCCTTCGGCTCCTTTACTTCCTTGGGCTCCTTCGACTCCTTGGGCTCCTTGGGCTCCTTGGGCTCCTTGGGCTCCTTCGGCTCCTTGGGCTCCTTGGGCTCCTTGGACTCCTTCGGTTCCTTGGGCTCCTTGGGCTCCTTGTCGGCCTTCGGGGGTGGGGAGGACTTCTTCTCCTTCTTCTCGTCCTTCTTCTCCTCCTCGGGCGCGTCTGGCTCTGCCTCGCCCTCCTCGGTGAAGGAGGAGTATCGGTCCTTCAGGGCAGCCTTCTGGATCTCGTATACCTCAAGGGCGGCCTTGCGGTTCATCTCCAGTAGGGTCTCGAACTCCTCGATGGTGAGGTGTCCATCCATCTGGAGCAGCACTACCTCGCCGGTGCGGCCCACCATGGCGAAGGGGACGTCGGCCTGGCCGTAGGTGTCCTCCGCCTGTCCCAGGTCCAGGACCAGCTTGCCGCCGATCTTGCCCGAGGCCACGGATGCGATCAGGTCCCTCATGGGTATGCCTGCGTCGGCCAGGGCCACGCTGGCGGCGGTGAGGCCGGCGCAGCGGGTGCCAGCCGAGGCCTGCACGACCTCGATGTACACGTCCACGGTGGTCCTCGGGAAGCGGTCCGTGAGCACCACATGCTCCAACGCCTCCGGGAGGAGCTTGGAGATCTCGGTGGACCGGCGGTCGGGGCCGGGTCGCTTGCGCTCGCTCACGGAGAACGAGACCATGTTGTACCGGGCCTGCACGATCCCACGCATGGGGTTCTGCATGTGCCGGGGGTGCACCTCTCTGGGTCCGTAGACCCCGACGATGACCTTGTTCTCGCCCCACTCCAGGTAACAAGAGCCATCGGCCCTCTTGAGCACGCCGACCTCTATCTTGATGGGCCGGAGCTCGTCCAACTTGCGTCCGTCAAGACGCAAGCCTTTCTTGTCAATCAGTTGAACATCGGTGTATGGATCGGACATCAGTCGTCCTCCTTCTTTTTGTCTTCTTTCTCATCCAGCTCCTCGCACTGGGGGAGCTCTTCCTCGTCCACGACCATCAGCGATTCGCCGTCGGGGGCGAGGATGGTGACGATGCCGTCACCGCTGCCATTCGGGTCGCGGCAAAG
>JAUVRF010000349.1 GCA_030597775.1 Methanobacteriota archaeon
AGTATCCTCTCCTCAAGCTCAGAGATCAAACTTCACACCTATCTTGAACATCCGGGTGGCGGGCATGCGTAACACAACAGCTCCAATCTCACGTTCGATCTCATCAAGGTTGGACCTCAAGATATCCGCGTCCCGCTCGGTCATGGTGAACCAGATGTTCGGGTGACCTTCCCTCAAGTAGTTATGGGTGACCCCGTGGTAGGAGTTTATCAGGTCTGCGACCTCGTCGACCCGGTCCTCAGGAACGTCCACCGCCGCGAGGGTGGAGGCTGCACCCAGCTTCTTCGAGTTCAGAACGGCCCCGACCTTGCGGACAAGGCCGGACCCGACCAGGACCTCGAGCCTCTCGAGGACCTCCTCCTCGGACCAGTCGAGCAGGTCGGCGATGGCTGCGAAGGGCCTCGACGTGAGGGGGAGCCCCTCCTGCAATGCAGCCAGCATCTCCCTGTCCCGGTCGTTCAATTCGTGGGTCACGGCGCGATACCCCTCCCGTAGGCACACCAGGGCTCGTGTGCCATGTAATCACCGAAGTAGAAGTGGGCTCTCGCGCGGCAACCTCCGCACGTCTGCTTGTACTTGCATGGACCGCACCCGCCGGAGTACTCCATCGAGCGCATCCTCTTGAGGACGGGATCGGTGGCCCAGATCTCGGAGAACGGGGTCTCCCGGACGTTCCCAAGCTTCATGGGGAGGTACGGGCAGGGCCACACATCCCCGTTGGGGATTATCGAGCAGTAGCTGATGCCGGCCAGGCATCCCCGGGTGTACCTGCCCATGTCGATGTTCCGCTGTTCAGCGATGCGCATGAACTGGGGGGCACAGGTGGGCTTGATGTCGAACCCGAGCTCCTCGCGCTTGAGCAGAAGGTCCCGGATAAGCCTCTCGTACTCCTTCTCGCGAAGGGTCTCCTCCTCCATGTCCTCCCCCCTGCCAGTGGGGACCAGGAAGAGGACGTGATGGGACATCGCTCCCAGCTGGTGGGCCAGATCGCAGACATCCAGTATCTGGTCGGCGTTCCGCTCGAAGACGGTGGTGTTCACCTGGAATCGGAGCCCCACCTCCTTGCAGACCCTCATGGCCTCGATGGCCGCATCGTAGGCCCCTGGCATACCCATGAACTCGTCCAGCTCGTCCGGGTCCACCATGTGGAGGGATATGGCCACGCTCGCACCGCCAGCCTCCATGACCTTAGAGGCCATCTCCTTGGTGAGGAAGGTGCCAGTGGTACCGGACACCGGACGGAGGCCCAGGGACGCGGCGTGCCTGCTCAGCCCGAGGATGGCCTCCCGCATGAAGGGCTCTCCCCCCGAGAAGACGATCATCTTGGTTCCCGCCCTGGCGATCTCATCCAGGAGCGCCTTTCCCTCCTGTGTGTCGAGCTCCCGTTCAGACTCGGTCCCGGCATCCCGGTAACAGTGCTCGCACTTGAGGTTGCACCTGTTGGTCACATTCCAAGAGACGATCACTCGAGCAGCCACCCCATCAGCATCTTCGTCATTCGTCCGGCTACCCTTGTCATTCCTCGACGATTGACCCGGAGGTTAAGGAGGAGAGGTGGACACATGGACGCCACACCAGGCAGCTGGAGAACGAGGAAACCCAGCTCTTGGTATTTAGACTTTTCTTATTACTGGCTCCCATGGGGCCCCGAAAGATATATGGCCTTGGAGTTACAATCGTTGAATGGTTGTGTGTTATTGGACAAGAGGGTTCAATTATCCCTATTGGCCATTGTTGTGCTCCTCTGCACGGTTCTCATCCTCGCTCCCTGCGGTGCGGGAGAGGACACCGATGGCCCCCCCGTCGAGGTCACCACCCCCATTTGGGGGAGCAAGACCAACGCCAGCTTCACTGATGTCCAGGGCTTCACAACACCATTCTTGCGTGTCAACCGCACCGTCTGGGCAGGCTTGAGCATGGACGAGGACCGGAAACGAGACTACACCACCCTGGCGGAGGAGGACGGGGCATTCATGTTCACTGTTCACCTCTTCGAAGGTATCCAGAGGATCTGCGTCAACGTGACCGATCCCAGCGGGAACTCGACCGAGGTGTGGTTGGACATCCTCCTCGACACGAAGCCTCCCAAGTGCGTTATGGACCAACCGGAGGAGGCGGTGACATGGACGAAGGAGAGCACCTACAGGATCATGGGGACCGGTCTTGGTGAGTGCATGAAGGATATCTTCATCAACGGCGAGGAAGTGGTTTACACTGGCACCTTCGAGAAGACGGTGGACCTGGAGGAGGGTCCCAACCACTTCCTCATCGAGGCCTTCGACGGGGCGATGAACAGATGGGCCGTGGAGATCACCATCATCCGCGACATCCAACCTCCCGAAATGGACCTAGCGGATATCGAGGGTGATGAGCACATCACCAACAACAACGTCGTCACGCTCTCAGGCTCTGTGACGGACGCCGACGGCCCCGTTGTGATCGAGTACGACGGGCGGGAAGATTATGCGACCCTGGAACAGGGGGATTGGGAAGAGGGCCTATGGACCTATGACCTGGAGCTCGATCCGACGGATGGGGAGCATGTAGTCATCGTGAAATCCTTCGACCATGTGACGAACGAGGCGAACATAACGATAACGGTGGTACTGGATACAGTACCACCACCCATCGATATCGATCACAGATGGTGGGGGACGAACCAGAACAACATCTACATCAACGGCACCACGGAGGGTACGATTGATACCATTTGGGTGAACGAGGTCCGGGAGGTGGTGTACCAGGGAGTGTTCAGCGCATTCTTTACCCTGGTCGAGGGTGACAACCTCGTCAGGTTGCGGGTCATGGACGAGGCCGGGAACGAGAACGAGACGGAGATGACAATCGTTCGCGACACGGCGACACCCTCGCTGAAGATCGATGCATCCCAGCGTGTGAGCAACGATTGGGTCTACCTGGAGGGGACCACGGACCCGGATGTGGCGTACAGCACCGCCCAGGCGGCGCGCCACACCACCACCAACGGCACCTGCAGGATCGACGTAGACCTGGAGAAGGGCGAAAACAGGTTCC
>JAUVRF010000266.1 GCA_030597775.1 Methanobacteriota archaeon
GGGGCGGGGGCGCGCCCAGGCCGGGAACAGGGCCCCCGCCCGGTACTGGAGCTGGACGATGTAACCCTCGTAGGTGCCGAAGAGGATCTCGGTGTACCCGTCCCCGTCGATGTCACCCGAGTAGAGGGACTGGAACCTGCCGCAACCGGAGCGGAACACGTCCGGGTCCACCACCGCCGGGGTGGCGGGTGCCAGGCTCGCAAGGGTCATCATGACGAGCAACGCGACCGCCACGGAGGTCCGGCTGGCGCGTCCCATCAGCGTCGCCTCCTGGCCCTGCGCACGGCGGGGTAAAGGATGAGCATCGTCCCCACGATCGCGACGCCCACCACGAAGGCGCCCCAGAAGGCGGCCCCGGTGTCGGGTCCCTCCTCGGGCGGGATCGCGCCCTCGGGACCGTAGACGATGATGGTGGCCGCCTTGCCGTAGGCCGACACCACGTGGACCCCGTCCGGGTCGAAGCGGGACTTCATCACCACACTGCCCAGGTCGATGCCGTCGTCGATGGTGACCAGCACCGAGCCGGTGGTGGAGTTCCGGAACTTGAGGGTCTTGTCGACCCCGGAGGTGGCTATGAACGCGCCGTGGGGATGCCAGTCCACCGACCGGACGCAGTTGTTGTCGGACCACCTCTCGGACTCGCCCGTCTCCAGCACCCACCTGCGGGCCTTGTAGTCCCGGGAGCCCGTCACCAGGAACTCGCCGTCCGGGGACCACGAGCAGTCCAGCACTCCCGAGGTGTGGCCCTCGAGGAGTTGTAGCTCCTCGCCCGTGGCAGGGTCCCAGATGCGGGCCGTCCGGTCGTCCGAGGCCGTCGCGAGGAGGGAGTCGTCGGGGGAGAAGGCGATGCCGAGCACGCTGTCACGATGGCCCACCAGCCGCTGGGTCACGCTGGCGGTCGCCCCGTCCCAGATGAGTGTGATGTTCTCGCCAGGTCCGTTGGGGATGACCTTGTCACGGCCCGAACCGGAGGCCAGCACGCCGCCGGAATGGGACCATGCCAGGCTCTGGACCGAGCCCTCGTGGCCGACCAGGGACCGGTAGAGTTCCCAAGTGGTCGTGTTCCACACGAATACGATCCGATCGTCCCCTGCCGCGGCCAGGTATCGGCCGTCCGGTGACCACGCCACGGCCCGGGAGGGCAGATGGCCCGGCGGCGCGAAGCCGTCGCATCGGGCCTCGTCGGGCTTGGCCACTACCGTCTGGACGACCTCTCCGGACGAGGCGTTCAGCACCACCACGTCGTTGTTGAAGAACGCCCCCGCCACGTATGCGCCGTCCGGGGACCAGCACACCGACCACAGGGTGCCGTTCTCTGGGCCGTGCTCGTACCTCCACACCTCCCCGATGCCCTGGGGGTCGAAGTCCTCGCCATCGGGCGCGGCCGCCTGCCATGGCGAAAGGACCAGAAGGCCGAGGACCACGGCAACTGCGACCTGTCCGGCCCGTTTCATGCCGTCACCTCCCGCTGGCGCTTGCGGCCCCTGGTGATGAGGACGGCCAGGACCGCATCCAGGGCCACGAAGGCCAACACGCCCGCCATCAGGTAGGGGTGGGCAAGGCGGGGAAGGTCGGGCTCCGGGGGCTCCTCGGCGGGCTCCACGGCGATGACGATATCGTCCCCCACCACGTCCCAGCCGGGCAGCTCTCCCTCGGCGGTGATGGTCACGTATGTCGTCGAGGCCACGTCGGGGGCGGTCCAGTAGTTCTTGAACCTTCCCTCCACCACCGTCCCGAAGGAGGCGAACAGCTCTCCGGACGTGGCGGTGTACTGCATGAAGGCGTCGCCCCCCGGCTCGCCGTCGATGGTCAGCACGGATATGTCGAGGGTGATGGACTGGCCACCCTCGCAGACGGTCAGGCTCGGTTCGATGGTGGTGTAGAGGCGGGGCTCCGAGGGAGAGCCCACGCACACGACGCGGCCTCCTGTGGACCCCACGTACACCCTGCCCATGGCGAGGGCGGGCGAGCCGTAGACGAAATCGGGCATGGAGAGGTTCCAGATCGGTTCGCCAGTGGCCACGTCGACGCAGAACAGGTAGCCATCGTCGGAACCCACCACCAGGCGGTCCCCCGATACCGTCGGGGATGAACCTCCCTGGAAATCGAAGGTCTGGAAGTCCCACAGGACCTCCACCGGTGAGATGACGCCGTCGCCGTTCGGGTCATCCCACGGGATCGCCCACAGGAAGTCCCAGGAGTGGATGAACACCGTCCCGTCGGAGACGGCGGCCGAACTGTAGATCTCGAAGTACGCGTTGAAGGTCCAGATGGTCTCCCCCGTGGCGGCGTCCAGGCACTCCAGGGTCTCGTGGAGGCCGGTGCCCACCAGCACCCTGCCGTTGTGGACCACGGCGGTGGAGTAGATCTCGGCCTCCTGCCACGTTCGGTTCCACACGAGGTCGCCGTTGGTGGCATCGTAGCAACGGAAGTTGCCCGCGATGTCCCCGACGTACAGCAGACCCGCCACCACCGTGGGGCTGGCCCAGATGTCCAGGGGCAGGGTCTCGTTCCACACCTCCTCCCCGGTGTCGGCGTCCACCGCCCACACGTTGCCCCACTGGTCGGCGAAGTACACCGTGTCGTTCCAGAGGGCCGGCGACGAGACGATCTGCCGGGTCGCGAAGGACCATATGACGGTGCCGTTGGCAAGGTCCAGGCAGTGGCCGTAACCATCGGACGTGCCGAAGTAGACCCGACCATCGGACACCAAAGGGGAGGACTGGACGGTGTTGGTGGTCTCGAACCTCCAGACCTCGGCTCCCGTGTCGGCGTCCAGGCAGTACAGGTTCCCGTCGTCGCATCCCAGCAGGGCCAGACCGTCGACCACGGCGATGCTGCTCTGGACCTGGTCGGTAAGGTCGATGGACCACAGGGTCTCGTTGGAGGAGGGGATGGCGCTCAGGGACGTCCCCACCCGGGTGTCCCAGCCCCGGAACTGGGGCCAGGAGTCAGAGGTCGGTTGCAGGCCGGAGGCCGCGGGCAGCGCGAGGAGAAGGATGAGAACGAGAAGTAGGGCGAGCAGGCAGCGAGCTGCGTACGGCCTAGTGGCTGCTCTGCAAGGGTTAGGTCGACGAGTGCCCATACCTTCCCTCCTGAAGGGCGCTGGCAGTTCGAACGCGATGGTCGCTATTTGAAACTTTGGAAGTGCGTATCATCGCTTGGAAGGGTCCTCCGAGACCCTCGCGGGCTTCGTCTTCACGAAGTAGACCAAGAGGAGGACGAAGAAGATGACGGAGGCGATGTCGGACAGCTTGACGGGGGTGGCCTCGTCCTCGCTGCCTGTTCGGAATTTGATAATTGCAGAACCTTCGTGGAAGATATCATGTGCCATTACCCAAAGGATGTGTTCGCCGTCGGATAGATTACTAATGTCGATGGCTACAAACCAATCCTCGAGATCATCCGGAAATTCATAATGGACGACCTCATTATCAATGCCAATCTCAATGTATTCAATAGAGTAATTGGATTCAATCCGACCAGAAGTAATCAGGATTGAATCAATTCGTGATCCACTCTTAGGTTCGTCGATATAGACTTCTAAGGAACTCCATCCTTCAAGGAGGACAAGAACACGACCCACCTCTTCAATTACAACTTGTTCACCGACAATCGCTTGTACGGTCACCATCCGGAACCCCTCAAATTCATCACAAGGCACATAC
>JAUVRF010000170.1 GCA_030597775.1 Methanobacteriota archaeon
GCGGGTCCCGGACCGGGCCGGGCATCTCGGTGTCGCCGTTGATGACCACGCCCTGGGCGTCGGCCGCGAGGAGGGCCGCTGCCGCGACGACGACCACGGTGAGAAGGAGGATGCGGAACGTCCACTGGAATCGAAGCAATGGTGAACCCCCGAGGTCGGAACGGGACCCCTACCGGAACTGGAAAGCCATTGGCGGGCCTGTATTTAGGCCTTTGCGGGTGGTTGACCTCGTCTCGGCGGTCCAGGCCTATCGCAACCTCACCGCCGTGCCGTAGGCCAGCACCTCGGCGGCGCCCCCCATGACGGCGGCGGACTGGTACCGGACGCATAACACGGCATCGGCCCTGAGCTCCTTGGCCTGCTGGAGCATCTCCGCCATCGCCTGCTGCCTCGACGCCTCCATGAGCTCGGCGTAGTAGGGCATGTCGCCCCCCTTCATGGACCTGCCCATGGCCCTTCGGTCCTTCCCCCTGCCCCTGGTCTTGACGGCGTTCCCCTCCACCACGCCCAGTATCTCGTGGATCTCCTTGCCGGGGACGGTGTCGGTAGTGGTGACTATCATCAAGTTCAACTCCTTGCAACCGAATCGGTCGCCCCGGTATTTGGAGGTTGCCGTTCAAGGCATCCGGGAGCGGATGAGGTCCCGGAACCTCTCGTAGGTCTCGGTGCCGTCCACGTGGTACTCCTCACCGTCCACGTAGATGCCCGTGGAGATGCCCCACTCCCGGACCACCTCGGGGTCCGAGGTGTCGTAGGTCTCGAAGACCACATCGTCCCCAAGGTCCCGGGCTGCCCGTCGCGCCCACTCGTGGTTCAGGTTCCCCGAGGTGCACCACCCGATGACGAAGGAGCTCACCCTGACCTTCCCGGGGATGGGCCCGGGGCGTTTTGTCTCCCGGAGCCAGCGGGGGTCGTCAACGTCGGGGTCGAAGGCCTTGAAGGCCAGGCCCATCACCCCCTGGACGTCCACCCTGGAGTAGCCCTGTCCCTCTAACCATGGCACGTTCATCCATTCGGGGACCGTGAGTCCCCATGCGGCGACGCCGCGGGCCCCCCTCTGCCTCATGTCCTCCTCGGCGGCCCGGAGCAGGGCGGGGCCCATCCCCCTGCCGCCCCGGTTCCCGATGCCGCTCTCGTAGACGTGGACCCAGATGCAGTGGATGACCCAGATGTCGTCATCGCCCACAACGAAGGGGGCCAGGGGGCGGGGCACGTACTGGACCATGCCCGCCACCGCGCCGTCGTCATCGATGGCCAGCTTGACCCTCACTCCCCCGTCGCGAGATCGCTGGTACCAGTCCCGCTTCATCGGCACGCCTTCGGCGAAGACGGCGTCCTCGGGCTTCAGGCAGCTCAGGTACACGTCCTCGTGCTCCGGACCAAGGTCGACGATCTCCACGGGCTCTCCCTCTGGGCATCGAGGGCCCTCCGGGCATTTCACGTTATCGACCCGCGAGGCTGGCCAGATAACATTTTTATCGCACCTGCGGCATATCAAGTGGGAATGCGGCCCGCTAGCACGGCGCGTGGGAGTCCGGGCCGCCTGCACCGAAGGGATGGGAAGGCCATGTTCTCCAAGAGCCAGCCAGTGGAGCGGAGGTGAGCCGGTGGTCCAGCCTCTGACAGCATCGACCGCGGAAGAGTTGATGGAATACGGAAAACCCCACCAGGAGATGAAGGCGCCACCGCGGAAGGTGGTCATCGAGGCGCGGGACCTGCGGAAGACCTTCGGGGACATCCATGCCGTCCGCGGGGTCTCCTTCAAGGTCTACGAGGGGGAGATCTTCGGGTTCTTCGGCCCGAACGGTGCCGGCAAGACCACCACCATGCGGCTGCTCACAGGCATGCTGGCCCCCACGTACGGCGAGGCCGTGGTCGCGGGCTACGATATCAGGTCCTCACCCGCCCGGGTGCGCAGGGCCCAGGCCATCATCCTCGAGGAGGCGGTCTTCTACGAACACATGAGGGTGTCCAAGTACCTCCGGTTCTACGCCAAGATGGCCCGGGCGGCCTCGGGGGGGTCACGGGACAGGTTCCACATGGCCGTCGAGGAGGCCGAGATAGGGCCCTTCCTGGGCAAGAAGCTCAAGGACCTCTCCCATGGCCAGCGCCAGAAGGTCTCCATCGCCAGGGCGCTCCTTTCCGACGTGCCGATGATGTTCCTGGACGAGCCCTTCCAGGGCATCGACATCATCCATCGCAGGCGCATGCGGGAGTACCTGCGCAAGTACGTGGCGGGAGGCGGGACGGTGTTCTTCACCTCCCACAACCTCATCGAGGCGGAGTTCATCGTCGACCGCTTCGCCTTCATCGACAAGGGCAAGATAATCATGGTGGGCACCGCCCGGGAGCTGCGGGACAAGTACCTTCTGCCGCGGTACACCCTGCGGGTGTCGGACCCCGAGAAGGCCCAGGTGGCCATATCCCAGGCCCTTGACACCACCGAGTGCTACGTCAAGGACCAGGAGGTCACGGTGACCCTGGCCAACAAGGACGACGTGCCCCAGATCACCGCCGTACTGGGCAAGGCGAACATCGCCCTCCTCGAGATGAAGCAGCTGGGTACGATGGAGGAGGTCTTCCTCAGCTTCCGCAAGTCCAAGGAGGGACTGATATGAGCGGCCCTCCCCGGGACGCGAGCGCCGGGCGGATGTTCGCGGAGAAGCTCCAGTTGATATTCATCATCCTGGGCCGGGACCTGCGTCAGGTCCACCGGAACGGCCTGGCCAGGCTCCTGGTGTTCTCGATCCTGTTCATCATCATCTTCTCGGTCCTCTTCGGCTTCGCCGGAAGCCTGATCCAGGAGATCGGCACCCCCTCATGGACCGGCGATATCCTGGCGGGCGACGGGCCCGGGGGCGTCGAGCCGGTCACGCTGGACCTGGAGGCGGACGTGTACATCGGTCATGCGCCCCTCACCGTCACGGTGACCCCGACGGTGCACGATGCCGAGGGGGCCGTCAAGTCCAAGTGGTACGTGGCCATGGGCGCCGAACGACGGGTGGCGTCGCCGGCGGCCGGCCCCTTCGAGTGGACCTTCAACGACCCCTTCATGCACTCCATCGCCCTCGAGGTGGAGGATGACCGGGGTGCCGCCTCGGACATCGAGACCCTGCAGTTCAACGTGATGGAGCCCGGTAGCGATTGGGTCCAGTCCGTACTCCTGGCCGGGGAGACCGAGGGGCCCTCGCCCCTGGAGGTGCAGTTCGCGGTCTACGCCGCTGCTGGCGTTCCCCCGTACTCCTACGCGTGGGACTTCGGCGACGGCACCACCTCGAGGGCGCAGTTCCCCGTCCACACCTTCGAGGGCACCGGCGAGGAGTTCACGGTCACCGTGGAGGTCTCCGACCACAACGGCTCGTCAACGGGTCCAATGGAGCAGAATGTTAGACTGACGGAGGAAGAGGAGGGCGAGCTCGGCGTGACGCTGCTGGACTTCGTGTACGGCTTCGCCGTGACCACCTGCATCCTCCTGGTGCCCATGGCCTTCGGTGCCGTGTACGCCAGCGAGATCAAGAAGGGCACCATTCGCACCCTGCGCTGCTACCCGGTGGGTCCCCTGGACATCACGGTGGCCAAGCTGCTGTTCGCCCTCATCATCGGCTTCGTCTTCGCCTTCATCACGTTCATGCTCCCCGTCGGAGGGGTCGACAAGCCCACAGGGGACTACATGGTGGTGTTCATGACGGCCTTCGGCGTCACGTTCGTCACCATGGTGATCGGGGCCCTCTCGGCCCTCGCCTTGGCCAGGGTCACCGGCAAGATGTGGTTCCGACCCTACGGCCTCGCCCTGGGCGCCGTGCTGCTGGCCTACCTGTTCACCGAGAGGATGATGGGCCTTGCCGGCACCCTCTTGTCCTTCGTCAGCAACGTCGACCCGGACTACTTCGTTGATACCTTCGGCTTCCTCATCTCCATCTCCCCCTACCATATCGGGGGTCAGATGCTGACGGCCTACTTCGGGGGCATCGACGAGTTCAGTCCCGCGATGTTCATCATGCCCTTCCTGTTGATCGTGGCTGCGGGCTACCTGTCGATGAAGGTCTATCCGAACGTCTTCGAGAAGGAGTGACCGGGCCACCGGGACAGTAATCGATATCTACCGTGTCACCGCATGACACACCCGGGAGGGCAATGGAGATGTATTGCACCAGATGCGGTACCCAGAACGATGACGATTCAGTTTTCTGCAAGCAGTGTGGCAGCGCCCTCAAGGCAGGCACCGGGGGCCCTTCTCCTCCAGTAGCCAGGCCTCACAAGAGCAGGCAGGACGAGGCGTGCGAGCAGGACTGCAAGGGGAGCGATCTGGAGCAGGCATGGTTCTGGGGCATCATCGTGGTGCTCGTGGGTGCCTGGGTCATCTGGGAGTTCGGCCTGAAGAACGTGGTGGACGTTCCAAAGGGGGTCGGCGACTTCGAGTTCTGCTGGCTGATCTGGATAATCGTCGGCATCGCCATCATCGCCGCCGGCATCAGGATGATCATGAGGAGGACCCGGCAGGGTTGAGGGAACAGGCCCTAGCGACCCCGCGTCCCCCAGAAGGATGTTCCTGGCAGGCCAACATTCAAATATGCGATGAGGCTTGACCCTGGCCTGGCATCGGGAGCAGAGAGCGATGAAGGAAGACGACCGCCCCCGCGATTCCATCGAGGTGCCCGAGGCACCACCCGTTCCAGGCCTGACCTTCCGCAGGTACCGGGGCGACGAGGACATTCCTCGCTTCCACGCGGTCTTCGAGGCCACCAAGGAGACGGACGGGATCTCCTGGACCGAGACCCTGGAGGACTTCCAGAACGAGTACGCCCACCTGACCAACACCGATGTCGAGAGGGATATCGTGGCCGTCGAGGTGGATGGCCAGATGATAGCCTATTACCGGCAGTACTGGGTGCGCGAGCTGGACGGAACGTACTCCTACCGGGCCTTCGAGGCCCTCCTCCCCGCATGGCGGGGGATGGGTATCCGCCGCACGATGCTCACCATGATAGAGCGGCGGGCCCGCGAGGTGGCCAAGGGCCACACCGATGCC
>JAUVRF010000296.1 GCA_030597775.1 Methanobacteriota archaeon
GAGGTGGCCTAACCTATGCCTGAGGCGGATGCTGCCAGGTCCAGTGGCCTGTCTCATTGCTCTGGTCATCCCCATCTTCTCCTTTTACTTCTTTCCCTAGGGTTTCAACATTTGATAATACCTTGAGATCTCCGAATCGGTCAATGCACGGTCGAATATGTATATCTCGTCCACATCGCCCTCCAGGTACCTGCGATGGGAACCGGAGTGGTACTGGGCCCCGAAGGTGAGCTCCTGGTTGACGGTGTTGATGGTGCCGTTGAGGACAGTTGTGTTCTCCAGCGTTCCGTTAATATAGATCTTGACGGCCGACTCCGCCGAGGAGAAGACCCCTGTCACGTGGTACCAGATGTTAGGCCCCGGCACGCTGTGGGACCAGACCCAGTCCCGGGTCTCGTTCGTCCTCACCGAGAACTCGAAGGCGTCGTTGGTATGGGTGGAGCCTGTCGTGTTCCCGTTGTGCATCAACGTCCACTGGTTCTCTCCAGCGCTGGCGATGGTAGCGTACCCGGTGCCGTTCCATGGGTTGATGGTCCACCTCACCCACACCATAACGGTGATGCCCTCCTCCACGTTGTACTCGGGGATATCAGGCACGCTTATCCTGTTGGAACCGTTGAAGTGGAATGCTGGGCCCTGCACGCCGGTGGTCCAGTTGATGTCGCCCCCGACCGAACCGGGGTTGTGGAGGGGGCCCGAGCCTCCCGCGATGCCGCCGGTGCCCTCGTTGAGGTGCCAAAGCCCAAGCACGTCGCTGAGGCTCGGATTGCTGATGGAACCCCCCGCCGTGTCCTGTATTTTGACATTGATGAGGGCGTAACCCATGTCGAAGGAGGCCACGTTCCTTATGGCAAGGGAGACCTTGCTGCCGGTGACGGTCAACGTGAAGTCCACACCGGGCGTGAAGCCCTCCTCGATGAGGGTGTTGGTGTAGTACACCCCCCAGGCCTCGGAGAACTCGCTGACCGTGGTGATGTACATCCACTCGGGTACCTTGTAGTCGAAGCTGGCCTTGGTATAGGTCACCAGCTGGGTCTGGACGATGATGGTGCCCATACCCGTCACCGACGCCTCCACGCCTGACACGGTGATGAGCACGTAGGTCATGTGGGCCACCGGTCCGTGCTTCTCGATGATGAACTGGGGCCTCACCCGGACAACCTGTCCCTTGCCCTGGTTGAGGACGAGGGCACCGTTCTCGAATGCCAGCGTCTGGTCCAGGTACTGGGCGTTGTCGGAGGTGTACTTCATGGCACCGGTGCAGGTGATGTTCACCTCGCCCGACGCGTTCTTGATGTTGCAGTAGAACTCCAGGTCGTTATCCCGGAAGTTGTTGATCTCGAAGGTGCCGGCGGCGTCTGTTCCGAACACGGATGTGCTCTGGGTCCCCAGGGTGATGGGGTTGCCGATGACGAACTTGGTGTCGCCGCTCAGGACCACCTTGTCTATGGAGGACTTCAGCTTTGCGAACTGGGCGTTGACCTCCTTCATGTGGTCGCTCTCGGCGGTCTGCATCCACTCGGGCATCCAGAGGGTGGTCACCATGGTTATAAGGATGATCATGGTAAGGAGGGCAAGCATGATGGATACGACTCCTGCCGACGCGTCGTCGGCGCGGCGAAGCCGCCCTCTCCTACGCAGGTCGGACCAGACATGGTCCCGCATAGGGCCGTCCCCCATCCCCTCTGACATGATGTGGTAACTCTCCTTGCACCTCTTCAGGGTACGATCTCTCTCTCCACGGCGGTCAACGGGAATGGTGCGATCGGCATGACGGACAGGCCCGAGACCTGTCCCTTGGACTGCACATCGGACGTTGAGTTGATCGACAGTGAGAAGTTCCCATGGCTGCCGGCCTGCGGTATGCAGAGCACCAGCACGTTGAACGCCACTCGTTGCTTCAGTTCGAACAGTGGGGACTGCTGGAACTCGGCCTCGCCGTAGATATCGAACCACTCGTAGGCGATGTAGGTGTCCGGTGTCGCCCCACCAGGATCATAGGCGCTGTTGTTGTTCACGTCCCTGAACAGGCCGAGTCGGATCCTGGACCAGTCAGCCGGTGGGTTGTCGGAAGTGTTGAAGGCGGTGAAGGCGATGCGGTTGACATCCACGTTCTCTCCCTCGGCCCAGAAGGTGAGCTTCATCCACACGTAGGGCGTGGACTCGGTAGGATTGGGCGGGCTCAGGTCCTCCATGTTGATCTTGAGGGTCCCGCGGTCACGGATGGGAACGGTGTCCGATGCTACTACAAGGGGTGGGTTCCTGGGGAGGTTCAGGCACATGTTGGGGTAGGCGGGCCTCAGGTTCGGCAAGGCGGTCGTGGTGCCGATCGCGGCTGCGTTTATGGAACAGCCCAGGGTCCAACCTGCCGTGCCCAGGTTGAGAGAGAGCACGATGGTGGGGTTGAGGTCCACGCCTGGTGTGACCCAGAGGTTCGGCGGTGTGAACGTGATCGCATTGAGCACGAAGTTGCCCGCGTCCGTCGGGTCCGGCTCGACGTCATCCGGACCCAGCTTGGTGAAAGTGTCGTTGTTGGCGTCGATGTACATTCGGACGGTGACCAGGTTGCCGGCTACGATGCCCAGCTTGTTCACGACGACCGAGTTGATACGGACGGATTGGCCCTCTGCGTTCAGGGTGATCTTGAAGACGGGCACGTTCTGGGACGAGTCCACAAGGGGGTCGGGGATGAGCCCCTCGCCGTGGACGTAGAGCTGACCGTTCACCGTCCTGGTGTATGACCAGGTGGGCATGTCCCCGCCACCGTAGGGCAAGGGGACGATGCTGGTGGTTGTGATCTGACCTACGAGCTCGGTGTGGTCGGCCTGGGCGATACCCGTGACGACGGTGTCGCCCTCCGTGCCGTGGTCCAGGTAGATGTAGGAGTCGACCCGGACGTATCCGTAGAAGTCGGCGTCCATCTGCACCGTCCACATCGGGACCCCTGGGACCCCCGAGTCGAACAGCGCATTACCCCCGGTGTCGAAGGTGAGGGTCTTGTCGAACACGATGCCGACGGGATATGCCGAGGCGACCCGTATCCGCACACCGGTTATCTCGTCGTAGGAGATGGTGCCTCCCAGGGTCACGTTGATCGAGTGGAATTCGATGGGCTCGCCGAAGCACCGGTAGAGCCACCTGCGCTGGTAGCTGATGTCGCCGGCCCGGGTGGGCATGGTGGTCGAACCCTCCCTGTCGAGGGTGACGAAGCCGGATGCGGCCAGGGTCCCGATCTTCGGAGGATTCGGGTACGGTTCGCCAAATGGGCTCTGGGGATTGATGCCGTCGCCGGATACCTCGGTGATGGCGTAGACCTCTTTGGCGTTATCGACGCGGACGCCCACCGTGTCGCCGTTGCTGCCGGCGATGTTGAAGTGCACGCTGATCCGGTAGTCACCCCAAGCCTTATCGA
>JAUVRF010000409.1 GCA_030597775.1 Methanobacteriota archaeon
CAGGTAGGCGCCACCGCCCCTGCCCACGCGGCCCGACACATCTCCACCGCGAGCGTAACCTCCACCCCTGCCACCATCCTGGAGCCCAAGGGGCTCCTGTCCGTCCGGGGCCTTTCCGCCGTTACCCCCCTCGATCCTGATGGTGGAAACACGGACATCTATGAGGGGGCGTGTGGATTTTACTTGGATGTTGAGCTCGGCATCGCCACCTGAGAACTCGTCGCCCTCCAGGTCCCAAATGGTCATGGGCTCGGAGGGGGAGAGGCCATCACCGCCGGTGATGATGATGGACGATTCCACGATGACGACCTTGGAGCTGGATGTCACATTGATCCCTGCGGGCACGCCCGCGCTCGTGGGTAGGTCATAGCTACCATTGGGGCCCTGGACGGTCACTTTCGACCCCTTGTGAATGAAGAATCGATTGCATTCACCGAAGATACCCACCTTGGCGCAATGGGAACTGTTGGTCAGAACGAGGGCACTTGACCTGACCTCCAGGATGGAGGTTCCCTCGAGCTGGATGAACGTCGTCTCCAAGATGGCCCCATCGGTCACGTAGAGCCTCGACCCGGACTCGACGAGGACGTCCCTCCATGTCTCGTGGCCCACGACCGTGTAGGTGCCATACACGATCAGCGGCAGGTCAGGATCCCCGCGTGTCCCAGCGTTTTCGGATGCAACATCTTCGAGCACAATTTGTAATGTTGAGAAGAGAAAAAGAACAGCAATCAACATTACTGGAAGGTAACCCCTCTTGCGCATCATAATTACTATGCGGAGCACCGTTAATAACAGCTACTATCACCGACATCGACAACGGGGTGAGCCGTCTCCCGTGAAACCTATAACCCTGCCCCTCCATTCGGGATGTGGTCGATACCATGGTGAAGGTCCTAGTCCCCGTCCCCGAGAAATGCTCCGGTTGCGGTCTTTGCGTGATGGCATGCACCGTCACCCACGGTCAAGGCCTGACCCCGGCGCGGGCCAACCTCCGCCTCGAGAAGCGCTGCATCGACCTGGACCTGGTGGTCGTCTGCACCCACGGCGAGGGATGCGAACTGGAGTGCATCGAGTCGTGTCCCGCGGACGCCATCGCGGTGGCCTCCACGGGGGCCATCCTGATCGACAACAACGCCTGCATCGCCTGCGGCTCATGCGGCCGTGCCTGTCCGTTCCACGTCATCTGGTTCGACGAGGGGGAGAAGGCATGGAAGTGCGACCTGTGCAAGGGCGAGCCCGCCTGTGTCAAGTACTGCAAGCTGGAGGCCATCGAGTACCGGGACGCCACATGGAAGGACTTCGAGCTCATCCGCTCCCAGGTCGAGGAGGTGTGCGAGTGAGGGGATACGGCGGCCACATCCTGCACGTGGACGTGTCCACGGGCGAGGTGCTGCGGACGGCCATGGACCCCGAGGTGGCCCGCCTGTGGCTGGGCGGCGCCGGTCTGGGCGCCTACCTCGTCTACACGTTGGTGCCGGCGGGGGCGGACCCGCTGGGACCCGACAACGCGGTGGTCTTCACCCCGGGACTCGTCAACGGGGTCCCCCTGATCACCCCGGGCAAGTGCACCTTCACGGCCCGGAGCCCCCTTACTGGCACCATCGGCGACGCCACCATGGGGGGGCGCCTGGGGATGGCCACCCACCACGCGGGCTACGACGCCATCGTCATCACCGGAAGGTCCGTCAAGCCCGTGACCGTGGTCGTTGACGACGACGAGGTCATCCTCCGGCCGAGCTCGGACCTCTGGGGCCGGGACACCCGGCAGACCTCCGAGGACCTCCGCCGCGAGATGGGCCACGAGTTCGCCGTGGCCACCATCGGCGTGGCCGGCGAGAACATGGTCAAATACGCCTGCGTGGACTGCGACGACCGGCAGAGCGGACGCTCCGGCATCGGGGCGGTGATGGGCTCCAAGATGGTCAAGGCCATCGCCGTCCGGGGGACCAAGCGGTTCCGGATCGCCCACGAGGACGAGCTCCCGTCGCTCCTGGAGTCCAACCGCGACAAGCTGGATGCGGACAGGTCCTGGGACGACATGAGGAGGAACGGGACCGGCGGCTTCACCGACTGGGTCAACACCGAGAAGGGCACCTTCCCCACCCGGAACTGGCAGGAGTCCATCTACCACGACCGGGAACGGATCGTGCCCCAGCACTGGGCTCCCATCTACGGGGTGCGGAGCAAGGCCTGCCACGGCTGCATGAAGCCCTGCGGCAAGCTGGTCAAGATCGAGGCCGGTCCCTACGAAGGGACGGTGGTCGACGGCGTGGAGTACGAGACCATCTACTCCCTGGGCGGGGAGATATGCAACCCGGACCCTGAACTGCTCGCCCACCTCAACGAGCTGTGCGACATCTACGGCATGGACACCCTGTCATCCGGGGTCGTGATGGGGTGGGCGATGGAGGCCTCGGAGAAGGGGCTGCTCACCGCCTTCGACCTGGGGGGCCTGGACGTGGGCTTCCACAACCCGGCCTGCGCCCCGGAGCTCCTCCGCCGCATTGCACACAGGGAGGGCATCGGGGACCTGCTGGCAGAGGGCGTGGCCAAGGCCTCGGCCCTCGTGGGACAGGGCTCGGAGGCGTTCGCCATCCACGTGAGGGGGCCGGAGCCCCCGGCGTGCGACGGCCGTGGCCTCAAGACCCTGGCCCTGGGCTTCGC
>JAUVRF010000218.1 GCA_030597775.1 Methanobacteriota archaeon
AAGAGAACGCCATCGGCGATCAACGCATCGGTACCGATGCCGTTCGCGTCCAGCACCTTCACGCTGATCAGCTCAACGTCCTGGGCCCCGCCAGGCATGGCCGACTGACCTGCGATGATGCTTGTCATGGCCGTTCCGTGACCTTCGTCATCGTAGGGTTTGGACCTCCCGTTGACGAAATCCTTCCACTCAACGATGTTGACACCATCGAAGGCCTCATGATCGGCATCAAGTCCCGTGTCGATGACGGCGACCCTTATGCCCTCCCCGGGATAACCCAGGTCGTCGGCCTCGTTCATCTGGGTCATCTCGTAGGCCCAGTCCGACCTGCTTGCACTGTTGAGGAAGACCTGCCAGATGACCGCGACGATGATGATTATCACAACGGCTACGGCTAGGTTCTTGAGAATGCTCCCCTTGCTGGCCCGCATCCCGGGATGGCCCTTCGCGGCCTTCCGGACGGCCTCGTTCTCCCTCTCGATCAAGGCCTCCTCGTCGTACAGTTCCGGTCTCTCCTCGTCCTCGCCTGACATGGTGCCCCTCCCGACCTAGGCGAGACTGCGAGGTGTGTTCGGAATGATTAACCTATCGCAGTATCTGACCGATGGATGTGGCAATGTCTCGGTCTATAGAACCATATCCGATACCCGGGACGAACCGTATTTAAAGATGTCATTTCCTTCGAATCACCATGACCGCTGCGGCGCCCCAGTACCCGCCGACCACAATGATGCAGGCCCCGCCACCTCCACCAGGGCCTTCCAAGGCCGAGCCGTGGGGTTCCGAGGACCCCCTGATGTGGTGCGCGCGCAAGGTGCGTCGGCTCACCCTGATGAGCAGTGCCACCATCGCATTCCTGATACTGCTCTTCGGAGCGGGATTGTACACCCTTTTCACCATCGTCATCTACGAGGGTGAGGAACAATTGGAGGGCGAGGGCGCGGTCGGCCTGATACTTCTCCTCATCACCCCTCTGGCCCTTGCCATCGCGGGTGGGATCTTGACCGCCATTCTGGCCAGGAACGTCGGGCGCCTGGCCGAGCAGCCTGGCGCCCCATCGGGTGCTCCCATGGCGAAACTGGTCCTCTGGCTCTCGTCAGCCCTGTGGTTCTTCCTGTTCATCGTCTTCTTCATAGCGCTCCTCACGACCGCTGAGGGGGGAGAGGAGGGGAGTGATGGTGACTTCCCAATTGGTCTCCTGACCATCCTGCCTGTCTACATGGGCCTGTGCCTCGCGGTGTTCACCAGCGGAGCCGCATTGGCCACCGCGTCCGAGGAGAACCGGTTGGAGAGCTTCCTCGTCCTGGGCCTGGGCTGGGCGGCCTTCATAGTCTTCCTCATACTTCCTGCCCTGTTATCCTCTTGGAACATCGGTTCGGGGAACGAGACCATCGACTGGAACAGCGTTACCTTCTGGCTCAGGTTCGGGAGCCTGTTCCCCGCGGTGTTGCCCTGGCTCGTAGTTCTCGCACTCAACTGGACCCACGTCAGGAGCATCGACATCCTCGGAGCCTCCGGGACGGTGCCATCCGTGACCACCTTCGGTGCCATGTCGAATGGGTCGAGGGGCAATGGTTGCGACCGGTGCGGGGGAGCCCTTTCGGTCCATCCGAAGACCCAGGAGGTGTTCTGCACCGCTTGCGGCGCGGGACTGGCCTCGGAGGAGGTCGTCGTCGCGGCAGGGACCTCCGCAGATCTGTTCGTGGAGCAGCAGAGACCTCCCGGACCGACCTTGGAACCTGCTCCAACGCATACGGTCCCTCCCCCGGTCGCGGGCCCTGTTCATGCCGATCCCGATGCTTGCACCATATGCGGCGGCAAGCTCGCAACTCTCACCATGTCCCAGCAGCTGTACTGCACCGGGTGTGGTGCTGGCCTCCCGGGAGATCGGACCGAACAGCCCGCTGACCCGATACAACAAGCACCTCCCACCCAACCCGTTCAACAGGCCCCTCCACCCCAGCAGGTCCAGCGCCCACAACCTCAAGCGCTCTCACAACCACCACCGGCCCCTGTCGTTGCGACGGCGCCACCTCCGGCAGCCCCTCGGGCCCGGGGGAAGTGTTCGAACTGTGGGGGCGCCATGACGGTCCATCCGAGGACCAAGGAGATGTTCTGCCCGGCCTGCGGTGCCGGTCTCTCGCAAGAACCCCACGTGCCCTGGCCACCGCCCTGAACCAGGTCCCACCTGGGGTACATGAGCTGGCAGTGATCATGATGATCTGTTCCAGATCTCGATTTATCTAGTTCACAGCTGTCAAACCAGGCAGCAGTGCGACCCCCATACCGATAGCATGCCAGAACATGAGCATCAGGAACGTCTCCCGAACGTCACGAGGCTCGATGGCAAGCACGAAAGGCAGCGGCCACAGGAAATACCAAGGTCCGAGGGGCGGCATCGCCAACACGAAGAGGATGAGTGCTATCGAAGCGGCAACGGCCAGGCCAGATCGCTCAAGGGACAGCTCCCGTTCGGTACCAAGCTCGATACGTGGTAGTATTCGGTACAGTAGATAGCCCGTGACCGTGAACCAGGCGATGAGGAAGATCGCCATCATCACCTTATAATTGGCCGGTTCATAGTAGGGGAAGACCAAGGCGAAGTGGAAACCATAGTGGACGGTCAACACCACAATTGTAACCTTGGTCCACCTTCGGAGCGCCGAGACGCTGTCCCTAAGCCAATGAAGGAAGAAAAGGAGCAATAACAGCCCGATGATCGCGATGGGGAGCCATCCTATCCTGATCCCCCCTATCTCTTCCACGTCGAAGGTGTAGCGCATGAAGGTTGTAAAGCTACCCCAACCCTGGAACACACCACGCTCCGCAAAGTATGCGCTGACCGCGTCCCTGCTGATGATCGCTAGAGGCACCAAGGAAAGGATGGCAGCCAAGGAGAACAGCAGCCCGTATCGGAGCGAGGTGACCCACCCAGAGTGGTTGCCCGGTCGGTTCCCCTTCCGAGCCGTTCTGGCGCTGGCCACCGCCATGAAGGGAAGGATGGCCGCTGCGTAGATCTTGAGCGAGAACGATATTCCAAGGGCTAAGGCGGAGGAATCCCTGCGACCCTTCCACAGAGCAAGCAATGAAGCAGCAGCGAAAAGACCCGTGACGCCCTCGTAATGCCCCGACAGTCCGATGACGACTATGGCCACCGGGCACATTGCATAGGCCAATCCCATCGCGAGGCTGTGACCAACATCATATCGGGTCCGGCAGAGCGAGTATACGAGACCCGCAACAATCGCGTCCGCGACCGAGAAGAGGGCACGGAAGCGGAGGGCGTCATCACCTATGGTGGCACCCATCACGTAGAGCATGTACTGGTAAGCCGGGGGCTTGGTCCCGCCAGAGAACTCCAGATAGGGAAGCTGCCCGTCCAACATCGCGGTGGAACGCGTGACATATACGGAAAGGTCTGTGCAAATGACCTGGTCCTGAAGAAGCATCAACCATCTGAAGGCCACTGCGATCACCACAACGAACGCGAAGCGCTGCCAGTTAACCCAACCGAGGACCAGGTGGGCTGGTCGAAAACGCGCGGCGAGCTCCCGAAGCTGGATCACGGCCATGAGGTAACCGAAGATGAACAGGACGTAGAAGATATGGTAAAAGCCTACGAATGCGATCCCCAGAAGCATTGCCGTCCACAGGGTGAGACCGAAGTATCCGACCCGCTGGTCATTGCGGAGAGTGTCGACGAGGGAGCTGATTGGACCCCCATCTGTAGCTGGCTTGGTAGGAACCTCCCCGTCACCTGTGGATTGCGCCAATCCAAATAGGATGATCTTGAGCGCGAACATTCCCCTGAGGACCACTTCGAACCCCGGACATAGGTGTAACTAGGAGTAATTGAACCTTGCTAAAACTGGCAGCAGGTAGGAGGATCGATAATAGCCGTTCCACGAGAAAGGTGGGGGTCATTATCATAACATGAGAATTATGATTGGTAAGAGCGTTAATTCCCGGGAATTCAATATCCAAACCTGTATCATTTCTGATTCTCATGAATTGTGAAAACCGAATTTGTATGCCGCCACATTAGAGTGCAGTCGCGTTCGTGAGCTTTTTGTATGAACCGGTCGATCGGAAAAAAAGAGAGGGGTGAGGGGGGCTGCGGCAGTGGGGCCGCAGCACCACCCTCGGTCCCATGGGGATCACGGCAGCAGGGCCGCCGCACCGCCCTCGGTCTCCCAAGGTTGCATATCCATGCCGGACCAGGGCTGTGAGACCTCGTCGAGCTCCCTGATGTCGTCGACCTCCTCGGGCAGCTGGAG
>JAUVRF010000416.1 GCA_030597775.1 Methanobacteriota archaeon
GCCCTGGCGAGCTCGAGGATCTTCCGCTTGCGCAGCATCCAGTAGTGGATGCGCCACACCTTGCCCTTGAGGATGTAGATCTCCTCACGCTCGGTGGTGAGGAGCCCCTCCTCCTCCAGCATGTAGAAGACGTCCCGGTCCTCGGTGTGGAGGATGTTGTCGATTATGTAGTCGGAGTAGCCGAAGAAGTTGAGAAGGTATATGGCAAGCTTGGAGACCTCCTCCTCGCCCATTCCCTTCTTGCCCAGGATCTTGGTCAATGCTGCCACCAGGTCGTCGTAGGTGACAACGGTTGCCGCGAGCTCGTCCGATGAGGCGCTGATGACATCCTCGCCATCACCCTCCATGAAGGAGAGGTCGTGATCTTCCTCCGTCATCGCTAGCATCCCAACCATCTGGGGGTCGTTGAACTAACGTTACAACCCCCAAGGCAAATTTTATCTGATACCGGAACGCTGTTCGCGTATATGTATTCTATCGTGCTGGCCACGGTCCCATCCAAGGAGGTCGGTGTCCAGCTCGCCCGGGAGCTAGTCGACCGCAGGATGGCCGCGTGCGTCAATATCCTGCCCGCCACCTCCGTCTACCGGTGGGAGGGCAAGGTGCGGGAGGACGAGGAGCACCTCATGGTCATAAAGACCAGGAGGACGTACGTGGACGATATCCGGGACCTCTTCGACGAGCAACACCCGTACGACCTGCCCGAGGTGATAGCCCTGGAGGTCGAGGACGGGTCCGCCAACTATCTCAATTGGATCAGGGACGAGACGGACCGGGACTAGCTGGCCGTGTCGTCGTCCGGAGTGGGGCTGAACGCCGAGACGAAGTCCTCCACGATGCCGTCCGCCTCGGTTAGAGGCATGACCTCATCTCCGTGGAAGACCTCGACCAGGTCCTCGAAGAAGAATATCTCCGAATCCTCAAGGGCGGCCAGGATCATGCCTCCCCAGGTCAGCTTCTTCAGCTTGGTGGGTCCGATCCTCTTGAGGTACTCCTGGTCCGTGTCGTCGAAGTTGAAGGCCACCAGGATGATGGACGCAGCGTCGAAGTGGTCGCACAGGAAGGCACACCGGTCACCGTCGGTGAACCCACCGAAGTCGTGCACCCGGTCGATGGGCGTGGACGGGGGCGAGCCCAGGATGGGTCCCTCGAATTGGGGGACCCACCGCTTGACCAGGTCCTGGTTGTCACCGTGGGCGTGAATGATGACGATGGCCCCATTCCGGTTCGCCTCGACCTGGTCCTCCACCTTCCCGTCCAGGTCGGTGACGATTATGTCGGGCATGATGCCCGCGTCCATGATCTTGGAGGCCGCGCCGTCGGCGGCCACCTTCGTGCTGCGGAAGTCGAAGCCCTTGATGTCGTCCTCGAGGGACGGACCGTCCCCGAACACGAAGACGTGCTTCTTCTCTAGGAGGTCCCTCAACCTGTCCAGGGGTACCAGCTGGTCCTCCCGGTCCTCCAGCAAGTTCGACAGCTGGTGTGCCACGATCTCGTCCCGGTCCCTGTCGTAGCCCATGGACTGGATGACGGCCTTGTAATAATTCTCCCATACATCGAACTGCAAGGCGGGCCCCCGTGAGTGCGGATGATGGCGAACATCATTGAAAAAACCTTGGAGCACCAGTACCCAAGATGGTCGCTGATGGGTATCACGCCAGGCTGATAAGTCACAGCCATATGTGGCAGCCCATGGATGCATCTACACGCCCTGAAACGTTCCGCCCATGTCCTGCCTGCCATCGGACGACAGAGCACCACGCCTTCTCCAAACCCCTCTGCCCATACCCGGGATATATCTGTGCCAGATGTGGTTTTCTCGAACATCCTTCTATGATACTGACCACGCACTAATGGGGCCGGAGGACCGTTAATGGATCCCCGTTCGCAAGAATCCACGGAGGAGGATGCCTGAGGAGGATCGAGAACCCACGCACATACCCACAAAGACCACTCATCCGTGGTTGCCACGATCATCTCTGCGACCATGGATATCGATCGGGGGCGGAACTACCAGGGTCAATAGGGAGGTGGCTGTTGTTGATAATACACCGGGTCCTGGTACACCTGAACCTGTGGCTGTTGATATTGACCTTGGTATTGATACGCCGTATAATTCTTCTGTTGGCCAAGAGCTTCGGTAGAGTGGCTTGCCTTCCACTCATATCCACAGTTCAGGCAATTGCTCTTGTTCCACACCAATACAAGGATCAACGCTACCGGCCAACAAAAAAGAATGAACAATACTATCAGTACCCATCCACCAGCACCTATGCCTCCACGGACATTTGTGCTCCCACACCAAGGACAATAACTACCCTTCAATACAACGCCCCATAGAATTATGATTTCAGTATATATTTATTTCCTATTATCTCGTAGAACTCAGTCCTCTATCATCTCGTATTCAGCGACACCAAGGTGCGAAGGCATGATCCTTCCATCCTGATGATGTCACTAATGAGTATCACCTAGAGAAACGCAGGCGCGAACATATATAAAACAAGACAATTAATCGAAACACTAGGTGTATCAATGGAGAGACGGATGATCGGTGGAATATTCCTGTTGATGAGCTTCGTTATGGGAGTCATCGTGGCATGGGGCCTTTGGGTAGGCAC
>JAUVRF010000256.1 GCA_030597775.1 Methanobacteriota archaeon
CGATCCTCGGGGACGAGGCGGCCGCCATCGACACCCTCGTGAAGGTCGGGGGGAAGGTGCCCAAGGAGGACGCGGCCAAGCCGAAGAAGGCCAAGGCCAAGGGCAAGGGAAAGAAGAAGGGCAAGGGCGCCGAGGATGACATCGCCTACCTCGAGGGAGCATCGGACTCCGGCCTTGACGAAGGCTTCGAGCTGGGCGACCTGGGGGTCGAGGATGTCGACCTGGGTCTCGAGGGTGACGAGGATATCATCAAGCCCGAGGATCTTCCACCCCTTCGAGAGGTGGACCGCCCCCTCACCAAGACGGAGAAGATCATCGTGGCCGAGCTCGGCAAGATGGATGGATGGTTGCCCAGGTCCCTCATCAGCGAGATGGGCCACAAGGCAGACACCCTCAAAATGAAGAAGGCGGACCTCCTGAAGGTCATCAAGAAGGCGGCCGAGCGGTTCGTGGTCAACCTCATCGATCCCACCGAGTCCGCGGGCATCATCGCCGCCCAATCCATCGGCGAGCCCGGCACCCAGATGACCATGCGAACGTTCCACTACGCGGGTGTGGCCGAGATCAACGTGACCCTTGGCCTGCCCCGTCTCATCGAGATCGTGTATGCCCGGCGGGAGCCGAGCACTCCGATGATGGAGATCCATGTGGCCGATGAGATCCAGAACGACCGGGATGCGGTCGAGAGCCTGGCATCGGAGATAGAGATGACCAAGCTGTCGGACGTGGCCTCCCTGACCACCGACATCATCAATATGGAGGTCATCATCAAGCCCAACGACAAGCGCATGAAGCGCCGGGGCATGAACCGGGAGCACATCATCAAGGCCCTGAAGAAGATGCGCAGGAAGGCCTACTCCGCCATCGAGGACGTGGATGGCGCGATACATGTCAAGGTTGGCGCTCCCAGCTTCAAGAAGCTCCATGCCCTGATGGAGCTGATCCAGGTCCTCAAGGTGAAGGGCATCGACGGCATCCGCAGGGCACTCATACGTCTTGAGAAAGGTGGCTACGTGATCTACACCGAGGGGTCGAACCTGGCCAAGGTCCTTCGCCTGCCAGGTGTGGACCACACCAGGACCACCACCAACAACATAATGGAGATCTACGAGGTGCTGGGTATCGAGGCCGCCCGCAATTCCATCATCCGGGAGGCGTCCCGGACCCTGAACGAGCAGGGTCTGAGCGTCGACGTGCGACACATCATGCTGGTCGCGGACCTGATGACCTACGATGGCGCCGTGCGCGCCATCGGTCGCCACGGGATCTCGGGCAAGAAGAGCTCGGTGCTGGCCCGTGCCGCCTTCGAGATCACCACCGCCCACCTGCTCAAGGCAGGCGTCACCGGCGAGAGCGACTCGCTGGAGGGCGTGGCTGAGAACATCATCGTGGGACAACCCGTGACCATCGGCACCGGCGCCGTGGAGCTGGTCTACAGTCCAAAAGAAAAGAAGAAGTCAGGAGGGAAGTAGGATGGATATGAACAGATCTCTCCGGCAGGTCGTCCAGACGGGCGAGGTGCATTTCGGGGTCCGTCAGGCCAAGAAGGCCTTGAAGGCCCGCACCGCCCAGCTCATAGTGGTACCAGAGAACATCCCGGACGATATCCTTGATGGGATCAGGGACATCTCCAAGGTCCCCCTAGTCCGCTTCGCGGGCAGCAACTTCGAGCTGGGAACCGTCTGTGGCAAGCCGTTCTCTGTGAGCGCCCTGACCATTATCGAGGCGGGCGAATCGGACATCCTTGACAGTATCGGCTGAGGATAAGGGAGCGGCGGCCGTTGGCAGACATCAAACTTGACCTCCAGGCGATCGAGAGGATCGCCCTCTTCCAGAGCATGACCCGAGTTGATGCCATGGACTGCGTGGAGACCCAGCAGGTGGCGTACTTCGTCGTGCCTAGGGGCTCCGTTGGCAGGCTCAAGGACAGCGCGGGCGTGGAGCGGCTCTCCAAGAAGCTGGGGAAGAACCTGCGCCTGATAGAGCACAGGGACGAACCGGAGGCCTTCCTTAGATCGCTGTTCTGGCACTATGGTGTTGAGAACGTATCGGTGGAGCAGGGGCCCCACGGCCTCCAGGGACGCGTCCACATCAGCCCCCTCATGAAGGGCCGCGCCATCGGCAAGGGCGGAGAGAACCTCAAGGCCCTGCGAGAGCTGGCGAAGCGGCACGTTGGCCTGGAAGGCATTGTCCTGGAATGAGCACCGCCTATCGTCCCCGTCCCCTTCGGGAGAGCATCGGGACCGCGACCAGCAGCAACGACAACAGCAGCAGCGGAGCCAGGGGACTGCCCAGGGGACTGTCCCCATCTGCCTCTATCGGCTCCCTGGTGACGAAGTAGAACGAGAACTCCTCCGCCAGGTGGTTCCCTGACATGTCCGTCGCCCCGGTGCCCACGGTGATGGTGTGACGCTCGTCCTCCTCCAGCTCGACGGTGATGGCGAGCACCGTGTCCTCGACCCTCCAGGTCATGTCCACTATCGTTCCCGAGTCCATGCTTACGGCCGCCTCCGTGGAGGGCCTGTCCATGGGTTCGGAGAAGGTAACGGTCACCTCGTCCAGGGTGAACTGGATCTCCCGCTGCCGGTCCGGCGGGTAGTTGCCGGACACCGACGGTAGGATGAGGTCCGGCGGGTCGCCGGTGGTGAAGCTCCAGGTGTAGGGCGAGTCCAGCGAGGTCCCGTCGGATGCCAGGGCAGTGTCCATTATGGTGATGGTGTACCGCGTGTTGGGAGCAAGGTCGCTGGCGGGGGACAGGGAGAGGACGGTGTTGCCGTCGGTCCAGGAAGGGGCCCAATCGAACTGGGGGGCCGTTAGTACCGCCCCCTGGGTGGCAGTGAGGTCCATCGCCTTGGAGAACACGACGGTCAACGAGGAACCGATCGCCACACCGGTCGCGTCGTGCTGGGGTGTGGTGGAGGCCACCATGGGCGGTATCGGTGTCTCGCCGCCACCCGTGGTGAACGAGAATGTGTGGGCCCCGGCCATGTGGTTGCCCGGCAGCGATGCGTCGACGGCCCCCGTGGAAGTGGTGACCGTGTACCGGGCGTCTGCCAGGAACCCGGAGGTGTCCAGGCTGAGCTGGGTCCCGGACCAGGAGGGGTTGGAAAGTACGGGGTCCCCGTTCCCGGAGATCGAGACCGCCGCGGAAGTGGACCCGCCCATCGCCTCGTCGAAGGTGATGATCACGGGAGTCGAGGTGGAGACCTCGTCGGTGCCGTCCCTGGGGAACGTGCTGGTGATCGTGGGTGCGATGGTGTCCACCTTGAAGTCCTGTCCACCTCGCGCGATGGTCTGGCCCTCGGAGTCGATGACCTTGGCCATCACCCGAACGGTCCCGGAGTTGATGTCGGGGACGGACCATGAATGGGAGCCCTCACCCGACTCGTCCTGGGTCAGGTCGGACATGATGTTCTGGGGATAGGTGGCACCGCTGTCCGTCGAGTACATGAGGGAGATGGTGAACGGTGGCGTTCCAGAGGCGGAGGTCCAGGTCACGTCGTGGGTGGACCCGCCCGTAAGGGAATCGCCACCCGAGGGAAAGGTGATCTCGATCTCTGGCTGGGGCGGAGGCGCTGAGGAGCTGGGGTTCTTCCATACCTCTATCCCGCCCCCGCGGGTGCGCTTGCCCGCGACGATGTCGAGGGTACCGTCGCCGTTGTAATCTCCCAGGTCCACGCCGACGTACTGCACGTTGTCGGTGAACCCCTGGGAATTGCCGGTCCAGGAACCATCACCATCACCGTAGTAGACC
>JAUVRF010000385.1 GCA_030597775.1 Methanobacteriota archaeon
CAAGGACCCCCTCGTACTGGACCCAGAAGATGTAGAGGCCGAGGAAGGTCCCCCCCGCGTCATCGACCCGTCACCCGCCGAGCCAGAACTAAAGGGGACCCCCGTCGGGGCCCACGGTGCCCGACGCGACCGGTCGGGCGGGGGCCATGACCCTGAACACCTCCAGATGCCGGCCGACGGCCCGCGAGCTGTCCCAGTGATGGACCACCAGGATGGTATGGCTCCAGTGGTAGTCCACACTTCCGGTGATACCCCTCACCGTCCACTCGCCCTCGTGCAAGGTGTCGTAGAACGAGAGGGTGCTCATGTCCACCGTGCCCCCTGGCGCGCGAAGGGGCGACACCGTGCAGTTCCAGACAACAAGGTCGGAGCCGAGCATGCTTACCAGGTTGCCCTCAGTAGAGATGTTGGAAGTCTCGATCCGAAGTTTGGACGCATCAAGGGATACGACCCTCTGGGAGGAAAGGATGGTGGAGTTGATGAAGGTGGCCCGGGAAAGGTCCAACGAGAGGGCGATGAGGGAGCTGTCGAGTCGGCACCCCCGGAAGGTGAGGTTGGAATCCGTTGCGTAGACCCCGAAGAGGGCACCGAATATGGTCGAGTTGAGAACGGTCACGTTCGAACGGGAAATGTACAGCCCCGTCGTGCCATTCGGGGCCTCCAGCCCATCGGCGATGACCTGGCAGTTCACCAGGACGAGGCCACGGTTGCATTGGATCAAACGAAGGCCTCGAAGGTGATGGACACCGCCCTCGAGGTATGGTCCCGTCAGGTCAAGGGAGCTGGAGGGCCTGCCACAGTTGACGATGGTCGAATTCACCGCCTCGAGGGTCGCCCCACCGACCACACTCAGGGAGAAGGGTCTCGTGGGGTCCCCGGACAGGGTGGTGCCATCCAGCATCAACGACCCTCCCGCTATGACCTGGAAACCGGGGCTCTCGTAGGTGTCCTCGTTCATGTACAGCTCCACATCGACGAGCCCGAGGGACGCGGTCACAAGGAGCGAACCGATCAGCTGGAAGTTGGCGTTCCGGTAGGTGACGTCCTGGCTGATGTTCCAGTGGCCACCGCCGAGTGAACGTTCCATGACGGCCCATCCCGTGAGGTCCCGGAGGGAGAGGTGGCCGAGGTCGACCTGGACGCAGTCCACCAGCATCAGCCCGGTGGTCCCGTTGTCGATGCTGATGGAGTGGGCCTCGACGTGGCCGACGTTGGTGCCCTTGATCCCCTCACGGCACCCCGTGAACACCAGGTCCTCCAGGGAGCAACTGGTGAGGTTGGTCACCCTGAGCCCGGTGTCGCACTTGCGGAACTCGCTGCGGGCGATGGTGGCCACCGTGTTGCCCGCGGGGCTCGGGTCTATGTGGATCCCGGAGCTCGCATTGGCGAAATCGCAGTCCTCCACTGTCAGGTTGTAACTTCCCCTTCCCTGTAGATGATGGACCCTGATACCAAAGGCGGTGAAGGGGGTATGTCCGTCGACATCGAAGGAGCTCCCGGTCACCGTAAGGTTCGACCCCGAGCAGAACACGCCCGTGGAGAACCCCTTGAAGGTGCAGTTGGTGACCTTCAGCCACCAGACCAACGGGTCTTTCGGTGCCACCTGGACGCCTATCGAGACGTTGTTGAAGGAGCAATCGTCCACCAGCATGTATATGATGTCCCCAGCCAGGATGGATCCGCCTGGAGTGTCGCGGAAATCGCATGACACCACGGACACCGCCCCCCCCCATTCCTCCATCCTTAGCGAAGTGGTGCAGTTTGTGAAGGCGAGACCTGACAGGGCAGCGTCCGCCAAACTCCTCTCAAGGATGACGCCGGTCGTGCAAGATGTGAACATGCTGTTCGAGAGGGATATGGAGCCATCGGACTGATACAAGCCCTGTCCGCACCCGACGAAGGTACAGCCGTCGACCACAGCCGTCTGGGACCATATCCAAACCCCCACTGAATAACCGTTGAAGTCGCAATTGGTTATGATAGTGTTGGTCGCGTTCGCGAACAGTCCACGTTGATCACCTGTGAAGGTGCAGTCCAAGACGGTTCCACGCATGACGCCCCAGAAGAAGCTGAATCCGGAAGAGTGGAATGCCGAGTTCCTAACTATGACCGTCTCCACCGAATCGCACGCCAGGCCTGAAAAGTTGAGGATGGAGCGGTCCATCTCGAAGCGCTGGCCGTTCTTGGCGGTGAACCCGCGCACCTCGAGGAGGCTGTCTGTGACCCGCACATCCCCGAAGTCGGCCACCATTGTGGTTTCCGAGCCGTTGATGCGGGAGTCTGTGATGGTGAGATTGTCGCCGTACAACGTCCAGGACCCCCTGGCGTCGTACAGGGTTGCATGGTCCAGGTCCACCGATGTCGCCTTGATCCAGGGCCCCCACAGGTAGCCAAGGTCCGGGTCGGTGTAACGGTTGCGACCTATGTGCTCGAGAACGGAGTTCCGGACCTCGAAAAGGACAGCCCCGTCCACAACGAGGGTCCCGTGGTCCGGCGTGCAATTGATGTAGGAACCGTCGCCGGTCGTCAGGGGGTCGTCATCCCCGTCCAGGATCCGCAAGGTGGAACCCCTCTGGACCCGCAGGCCAACTCCATGGTCCCCCGGAGTGTGGAAGACGATCGTCACGTTCTTCAGCACCAGGGTCTCGCCCCCGGGAACGGTTAGGTTCCCGTAGATGTCGTATCGGTGGTCCTGGACCGTGCCGGTCATCTCGGTGTCGCCGTTGTTGTCCACGCCCTGGGCGTCGGCCCCGAGGCGGGCCGCTGCCGCGCCGCCGACCACGGTGCGAAGGAGGATGCGGAACGTCCACTG
>JAUVRF010000341.1 GCA_030597775.1 Methanobacteriota archaeon
GGTTGGCGACCACGAAGTCGTATATGCGCCGCCGCGTCTCGAGCTCGATCTCCACGGGCCGGTCCATGGTCCTCCGCCTCACCCTCCAAAACGACCTCCATCACCCGGGCCGTCACTTCTTCAGAACCGTCATGGCCAATAGCACGATTATGACGGTGTCCAGCAACACCGATGCGGGCAGGTACACGTCGCTCCAATCCTCGTAGATGAGGGACAGTGTGAGCACCACCCCCTGCACCGCGAAGAGGGCGAAGGCCATCATCACCAGTAGCACCCGGGTGTTGCGAACCCTGCTGTACGCGACTGCGGCGACCACCGTCAAGGCGATCGAGAAGATGGTTATCCATGCGGCTAGAACGTTCAGGTAGTCAGACATATACCACGCCCTCCTGTGGGTTAGTATGGGGTAGGTTGGTTATGGAGATTACGACCTGATTTCCACCACGATGAAGGGCTACTGGTCGAAGAACTCGTCGAGGGCGCGGTAGAACGCCGGTTCCCTCTTCTGCTGGGGCCCCTCGTCCTCCAGGGTCCTCTCGACCTTGGCCTCCAGCGCCTCGGTCTCCGCCAGGTCGAGCCACACTCCCTTGCAGGAGGTGCACACGTCAACCTCCACGCCCCAGTCCTCGCGGACCCTCATCCTTCCCCCGCAACGCGGGCAGGCCATCGGGCCCATGATCCCCTTGATGGGCTCCTCGGTGAAGGCGTTGGCGATCCTCCGGTCCTTGATGACCGCCGCCAGCTCTCCCCGGTCGTACCAGGTGCCCCCGCACTTGGAACACACGTCTATCTGGACATCGGGGCCAAGCCTCTCGACCGTCTCCTCCTTGAGGGGGATGGCGCATCTGGGACATTCGATGGGCCCTTCCCTGTCATCACCGGACGGCGACATGTGGATATACAGGTCGCTCCGGGGTAATCAAACCTTAGGTCCGGTTCGCGACCACACCCGGTGTGTGCCCGGACCATCGAAGGGTCCTGGGTCCGGCGGCCGTCGGCTCAACGCATATGCCCGGTAATGAGGGAGTAGAAGACGGCGTCGCCAGCGAAGTCCGAGGTCTGGCCATGCCTTTCCAAGTCGAGCTTGGCCTTCAAGCCAATCTCCTCGCCCCGGTCCAGCCAGACGCCCGTGCAGGAGATGCACGAGTCCACCTCCACATCGCCCTCGGAGCGCGTCACCATCTCGCTGTCGCAACGGGGACAGGCAAGGGATGACCTCTTCCCGGAGGAGGGGAACGAGACCAGTCTCTCGTGAAGGCTCCTGTCCTCCAGCACCTTGGCCAGCTCGCCCTTGTCGTACCAGGTGCCACCACAGCTGGGGCAGACATCGATGAGGACGTTCGGACCGAACTTCTTCACGGATTCAGGTTTGAGCTGGACCGCACACCTCGGGCAATCTATCGGTTCTCCCCCACGTTTCCGAAATAGCGGCATGGAGGATATGCTAGGGGAACCCTAGGATTTCTAATCTTCCGTGGTTGGCAGCGTTCAATCCTTCCACTCCTCCCAGCCCTCAGGCCTGACCTCATCCACCATTGCGCCGGCAGGCTGGATCGGTGGAGGAGAGGGCGCGGGGGGAGGGGGTGCAGGGGCGGGTCTCTGGAGAGGCATGCTCACCGGGGCCGCTTCGAGGGGCCCGCCCTCCATCTCGTTGTCCTCGCCCTCCTCTGCTTCCTCGTCCTCCTCCTCCTCTTCATCATCTTCCTTGCCACCCCGGGAACGGAGGGCGGTGACCATCGCCACCGCTGCAAAGGCGGCCACGCCGTACAGGAGGGGGTCGAACACGGCGGTCCACTCCTCCGGTATGCCGGGGAAACCGGACTCGTAGATGCCAAGGCTGGGGTCGTGGAATATGTACACCGTCTCCACCTCGTAGGGGTAGCTGAGGAAGAGGAGCATCCGCCCATCGGTGACAAGGTAGGCCGCCAGCACGTCGGCGACCTCCTCGGTGCCGTCGGACTTGGTGACCTCCGCCTTCTTGACCCAAGAGTAGAATGCCGGGGTCGCGGTCGCCTTGCGGAACTCGATGCGCTGCTTGAGGGCCTGGGTCTCCTTGTACCTCCTGAGCTCGTCGGGTGTGGGGGCCTCGGTGTCCCGCTCGGTGGTCTTGGGAAGGTAGGTGCCCCGGTCGTCCTTGAGGGTCTGCTCGATGGTGAGGAAGTCGATACCCTCCACGGGGGTGAGCACGTCGATGTGCACATCGACCTTGAGCTCGGCGCCGCCCAGGATGCTGTACGTGCCCACCTCGTCGGTGTGGGTCACGTCCTGGCTGGACAGGGTGAACACCAGGGTGATCTCTGCGAAGTCCTCGATGGTGAACACCGGTCGGGCCAGCTCGGCGGCCAGGGGGTCGTTCTCCACCAGGTCCACAGTGGTGGTCATGGATACGGTGGCGATGCGTCCCGTCTCGGGGTCGTCCACAAGAAGGACGTCGGAGAGGTCCCAATCGTACGCCCACAGGGGTGAAGTGTAGGCGATCTCGTCGCCCTGGGGCGCTCCGTCGTCGTTGACGTCGGAGAAGGCCAGGAGCCGGGTGTAGGTCACGCGGAAGAGACCGGTGCGCCCGTCGTCGTCGGTCATGTAGAACGTGAGGTCGGGCTTGTCGCGGTCGACACGCACCACTATGATGCCGGTCCTCAGCAGCATGAAGTCCAGGTCCTCGACGGGTTGGGGGACCCTCCGGTCCACCTCGACCTTGGGCGGTAGGAACATCTTGTAGCTGTACTCCGAGGTCACGTGCTTCACCGTCATGGGATGCTCCAACGTGGTGTCGTTCCATGCGATGCCCACGCCCGTCACCTGGACGACCGATGTGAAGCTGCCTGTGACCCCGGAAGAGTGGATGGCCTGACCCGGGAACGTCATGATGATCTCGTGGTCCCCCGTGTCCAACCATCCCTCGACCCTCGCGTAGGATATCTCCTGGTTCTTGTGGTAGAGGACCGCAAAGGCGGTGTAGGTCCCGGGCGTGTTCACCTTGATGTTGTAGGTGACCCGCAACCCCTCGAACAGGCCGCTGTCCGATGAGACCACGCCCTCGTCGGAGTGCTCCCTGGTGAACACCAGGGGGGGGAGGGGAGGGACGAACATGTCGGCCGTGGCCTTGAGGGTCGTGAACTTGA
>JAUVRF010000536.1 GCA_030597775.1 Methanobacteriota archaeon
CGGGAGACGTCACCGGGGGTAGCTCGGACGGGACCGATGATGGTTCCGGAGATACTGATGATGACGACGGTGCCATCGAGTTCAACCTGGTCGTCGTCTTCGATTAGATCCCGGCCGGCCCTATTACGGCCAACATGATTAAATATTCGAAATAGGGTCCACAGTCCGATGACCGCTCTGGATGCCGACATCGACCCTCGCACCCCTCGCGAGGAGCTGATCCACAGGTACAGCTCCTTGAGGAAGCGTCTTGCACCCCTCGACATCGATCTAACCGTAGTGCTCACCAATCCCAACCTGTTCTACCTGACGGGCTCTATCCAAGAGGGCTTGCTCGCCCTCTCGAACCACCATTCCGGTCCCGTCTACATGGTCCGTAGGGTGCTGGAGCGCGCGAGGTATGAGAGCCACCTCGACGACGTTCGCCCCGCGGTGAGTCCCAAGAAGCTCCAGGAGACCCTTGGATTACGGCAGGTAAAGAGCATCGGGATGGAGCTCGATTCTGTGCCCTTCGTGTGGGCCGAGCGTGTGAGGTCGGCATTCGGAGGTCACGATGTGGAGATCGTGGACATCTCCCACGTCCTGCGTGAGACCCGTTCCGTGAAATCGGCATGGGAGGTGGACAGGATAGTTGAGGGCGCTGCCCAGATCGATACTGCGATGGAGCGGGCTAGGGAGGTCATCCGGGAGGGCATGACCGAGCTGGAGCTGTCCGCCGAGCTGGAGTTCGCCATGCGTCGGATGGGCCACGAGGGCCTTGTCAGGATGCACAGGTTCAACTCCGAGATGCATATCGGTGGTGTACTGTCCGGACCTTCGGCGACCAGACCCACCTGGCACCAGGCCGTCATGGGTGGAGGAGGCCTCTCGCCCTCCCTGCCCCACGGGGCATCGGACCGCAAGATCCGAAAGGGTGAGCCCATCGCAATCGACCTCTGCGGCATAAGCCATGGATACATCGCGGACGAGACCCGGACCTTCGTCATCGGTGCCCTGTCGGAAAGGGTCATGGAGGTGCAGCGGGCGACCCAGGAGATCCTCAGCACCCTCGAGTCGGAGCTTCGTCCCGGGGTCCACAACGAGGGGCTTTGGATCGTGGCCGAGACCATGGCGGAGGAGCTGGGCGTACTCGAGGGCTTCATGGGAGTGGGCGACACAAAGATGAGGTTCATCGGGCACGGTGTGGGCCTAGAGCTGGACGAGCTGCCGATCATGGCCGACAGGGTCCCGGGCGAGGTGCCAGTAGGTGCCGTCGTTGCCCTGGAACCCAAGGTCGTGATCCCCGAACTGGGCGTGCTCGGCGAGGAGAACACCTACCATGTCACGAAGGACGGTGCCCGTCAATTGACCTGGGCTCCGCCAGGACCTATCGAGGTGTGATGAGGGGAGAGGCGTCCGTCAACGGTTCCGCATCACCATCGGCATGGACGATGATATCACCATCCTGTGCTTGGTGAAATATTCGGATTCGAAGCGATGCTGTTCGAAATCCTCGTAGTCGGAGAAATCCTGGACACATGCGCATCTGCATAGGTGAGTTAGACTGTCCAGACCTAGGTTGAACTTATCGAAAGAACAGTGCTCACAACTCCTCAGACGCCCACCTGCGGGTCAATCGGTGTCATGATATATAATAACACTGGGCCTCATTCCAGGGACTGGGACCATAACGTATGGACACACGGCCCGTCATGTGATCGAGATGGTCGAACTGAGGACCAGTACAGCGATCACCGCGGAGACTATCCCTGCGATCCTGAGGGGCGTCAGGCGTTCCCGGAACACGATCACCGCCAGCACCGCGGTGACCACGAAGCAGAGTTGGGATATCGGCACGGCGACGGATGCATCACCCTCGATGAGGGCGGTGAGAAGGAGCAGGCTCGCCATCGCCGTCAGCACACCATTCCAGGGTGCCGTGGACCAGGTCCTCCGCTCCATCTTGAGGTTCCTGTCGTA
>JAUVRF010000278.1 GCA_030597775.1 Methanobacteriota archaeon
CAGCCGACCCCCATCGAGGACATGAACGCCATACTGAACGTCCCGGACAAGCTGCCCGAGGGCCTGGCCATCCCGGGCAATGTCATGGTCTTCAACATAAATGGCACACCCCTCAACGGCGTCACGGTCGACCTGACGGGAGCTCGCGTGACCTTCTCCCCCGACAATGGAACGACGGGTCCCGATGGTGTGTTCTACTTCAATGTGACGGGCACGTCTCACGGTTACGCCACCCTCACCGCCGATGCGGATGATGGCGTCTATGCGGCGACGACCTCGAAGGTCATCCAGGTGGTGGCCGGAGTGCCCTCCACCGCCTTCCTCCAGGTCATGCCGGACGACCTCTTCCTGGGGCCGGGGGAGAGCACCGACGTGGTCCTCACCGTCACCGACGGGAACGGCGACGGGATAGCGGGCGTCGACGTGGAGTTGGACGAGAACCTGATGGGATACGGCTCCGTCAACACCTCCGAGGTGACCACCAACGCCAGCGGCTCCGCGTCCATCATGTACACCGCCCCCTCGAGCTTCCCGATGAACGCGCACAGGGAGGTCCGCCTCTCGCTGTCGCCTTCCGTTACCTCTGTGTATCCCATGACCCGTGTGAACACGGTCACCCAGTTCCTGGTTCTGAGGAACGAGGAGGACAGCGAGTGGCACTTCGTCTCCATCGAGAACGTGACCCGGGTCGCTTGCGACGATACCAACGACACCACGGTCATCACGATAAAGGCCTTCGACGAGGACGGAGACCCCCTGGCCGAGATGATCGATGTCAGGATCTCCAACAGTGACGGACTCGAGCTCTTCGACGACGAGGTGACAACGAACGCCACCGGCATCGGCAAGGCCACCATCAAGTGGGCCGACGGGGTCGAGACCAATTCGACCCAGGTCTTCTTCAAGAGCGCGGGCGCCGTCAACAGCGTGGGTGCGGGTGTTTCGCTGCTCTACAAGGGCAACACCGCGAGGGACCTCTATGGAGGATACTTCCAGCTCAAGGGCGGTGGGACGCCCCTGCTGGCGCCCGACAGCGGCGACAAGCTGACCTGGGAGGTGTGGTTGTACGACCTCGACAACACCCTCGCCGACGTGCCCGTGTCCTTCATCATTGGCGAGCCCTCGGACGGCAGCACCACCACGATGGTGGACGCCCCGGACTACATGTGGAGCAGTCTGTGGGACTACTCCAGCATCAACATCTTCACCGATGCCGATGATGGCGTCATGGCCGCCGGTGGGTACTTCTTGTCCGACAAGATGACCGACCAGGAGGTCGCGGACATTCCCAACAACCTGTACGACTCGTGGGATTTCATCTACGACGATTGGTTCGGCGGCGTCGTCGACGAATTGGAGGACATGGCCGCCGTACAGATCGAGGATGGACACTGGCAGGTGCAGGTGGAGAGGGACTCCGTGGCGCTCTCGGACAACGTCCCGCAGCTCATCATCGTCCCCAACGGGAAGGCCGGCTTCTTCGCCACACCCGACTACGCCAACTTCTGGTGGCAGATAGACGGAGAGACGGCCTGGAGGACCGAGTTCGTGATGGGAAGAACGGACACCATCCACTCCCCCAAGTACGAGTTCGACAGGGGCATTCTCAGTGATTTCGCGCCGGGGAACACCACCAACGTGGACATCTGGGTGTTCGACGTGGACGAGAACCCCGTGGAGGCGGTGGGCGTCAGGGCCTACGTCAGTGTATACGCCTCCTCGCCCTTCTTCAGGGTGGAAGTGGCCGGACCCACCAACGCCCAGGGCAAGACCTCGGCCACCGTCACCGCGCTGCCCGGGGACGCCCGGGGCAACCCGCTGGTCAACCCGGTCAGGCAACCGATGTACATCCAGGCCAACGCTGCCTACGGATGGAACGTCCTCGCCAGTGTGGAGATCTTCGACCTGCCCGTGCAGCTCTACGTGGACCTCCAGGTGACGCCGATCACCTTCCCGGCCACCCAGGTCACCGTGGTGCAGGCCAGGGCGACCGTCCGGGACGGGAGTGGTGCGAAGGTGTCGAACGTCTTGGTGGAGTTCTGGATGGACGGAGGTGCCAACGGCACAGCGGGTGACAACACGGACGCCAACGGCGAGGCCTCGGTGACCTTCGACGTTCCCGCCATACCGGTGGGCGAGTCCTTCAACGTCGCGGAGATCGCCGTATCGGTGACGAAGGGCGGCTACGGCGCAGCTTCGGCGACCCACTCCCTGCTCTCCCATGGCTTCTTGAACCACCTCCCGGTCATCTCGGGGCTCAACATACCCGACACGGGCTACGAGACGCAGAACACCACGTGGAACATCACCGGAAGGGCCACTGACGACTGGTCGATCGCCAGGGTGACCGCCGACTTGGACGGGGGAGACCCCGTGGAGCTGACGCTGACAGGCGACAACTGGACCTTCGTGATGGTGGCCCTCACCATCGGCGACCACACCGTCACCGTAACGGCCGAGGACGAGTGGGGGTTGCAGGTCACGCTGAAGATGACGTTCACGATACTCCCGCCCCCCAACGAAGCGCCGGTCATCGACCGGATAAGCATCCCGGACGAGGGCTACGAGACACTGAGCACCACATGGTCCATCACAGGCAGGGCCACCGACGACTGGTCGATAGTGTCGGTAACGGTCGTGCTGGACGGCGGGGACCCGGTGGACCTGACCCTCACCGACGACACATGGGAGTTCCTCATGGTGAACCTCAACGTGGGCGAGCACGTCGTCGTGATAACCGTGGAGGATGAGTGGGGTCTCGTCGTCGTTCGGACATTGACGTTCAGGGTGCTGCCGCCGGAGAACATGCCGCCGGTCATCACCGGGCTCAGCATACCTGACACGGGCCACGAGACCCAGGACACCACGTGGTCCATCGTGGTCAGCGTGACGGATGACGGGCCCATCGTGCGGGTCACCGCATCCCTGGACGGCGGCGAGGCCGTGGACCTCTCGATCTCCGGGGGCGAGTGGCCCTATGATATGTTCGACCTCTCCGTTGGCGAGCACACGGTGGCGTTCACGGTGGAGGACCACGAGGGGTTGACGGACGAGCGCACGGTCGTGTTCACGATACTGGAGCCGCCCAACGTGCCGCCCCAGATCACCACGCTCAGCATCCCCGCGACCGGTTACGAGACCGAGGACACCGCATTCTCTATCACGGGAAAAGCAACCGACGACTGGACGGTGGTGCTGGTCACAGCTTCCCTGGACGGCGGGGACCCCGTGGAGCTGTCCATCTCCGACGACGAGTGGTCCTTCGACATGGATGACCTGAGCGTGGGCGAGCATACGGTCACGATAACGGTGGAGGACGAGTGGGGGCTGGTGGTGAGCCGGACCATCACGTTCACGATACTGGCGCCCCCGCCCGTGAACCAACCGCCCGTGCTGGGAGAGCTGAGCATTCCCAGTGGTCATGAGATCATGGTGGGGGAGGAGCTGAATCTCTCGGGCATGGTCACCGATGACCTGGGACTGGAGTGGGTCCGGGTCTCCCTCGATGATGGCGCGCCGGTGGATGTGCATCTGGAAGGCGAGGAGTGGTGGTACCTCTTCGTCGGTCTTTCTGCGGGCGCGC
>JAUVRF010000406.1 GCA_030597775.1 Methanobacteriota archaeon
GCGGCGCGACCCGCGAAGTGCCTCTCACCCCATTCCCTCAGGCCCATATCATCCTACGGCCCGTTCTTGGCCTTCGCCTTGGCCTTCACGGTGGTCCCGGGGTCTCCCCCGGCCTTCTTGGCCCTGGCCCTCGCCATCTTCTCGGCCTTGAACTTGTAGTTCCGGGCGATGATGTCCTTGGTCTCCTTGATCTCCTTGGCCGTCACCGTCTGGGCGATCTCGGACATCGTGGTGATGGTCTCCTGGAACTTCGCACCCTCCGCTGCGGACACCCAGGCCAGGGCCAGCCGCTCCTTGCGGATGCCCCACTTCTCGAAGCGCTTCCACAGCTTCTCCACCCGCTTCTTCGTCTGCTGGTTGGCGTTGATGTAGTGGCAGTCGGTGAGGTGGCAGCCCGAGACGAGGACCGTCGGGGCGCCGTTGGCGAAGGCCCGCAGGATGAAGTCCACGGATATCCTGCCCGAGCACATGGTCCGGATGACACGGGCCGCGGGAGGCATCTGCATCCTGGAGACCCCGGCGAAGTCGGCGCCAGCGTACGAGCACCAGTTGCAGGCGAAGGTCACAACCAGGTTCTCGGCCTTCGAAGCCGTCGCCTGGTCGATCTGGCCCTCTATCTGCTGGTCGGTGAAGTGGCGTTGATGGATGGCCCCGAAGGCGCACTCGGCGGCGCAGGTCCCGCACCCGGCGCAGGCCGCCTCGATGACGTGGGCCGGCGTCTTGGCCTTGGTGTCCACCTCGATGGCGTGGTAGGGGCAGACCTTGGCGCACAGGCCGCAGGATGTGCAGAGGTCCTCGTCGACGACGGCGGTGATGGCTTCCACCGTAACCTCTCCGGCACCCATCAGGATGCCGGCCCTGGCCGCAGCGGCCGAGGCCTGGGTCACCGAGTCCTTGATGTCCTTGGGCCCCTCCGCGCATCCGCACAGGAACACGCCCTGGGTGGGGGCGTCCACCGGCTTGAGCTTGGGATGGGCCTCGAGGAAGAACCCGTCGGAGGTCCGGGAGAGGGTGAGGAGGTGCTGCACCTTCTCCGCGTCGTGGGCCGCCTCGATCCCCACCGAGAGGACGATCATCTCGTAGTCGCGGGTGAGGACGCGTCCGAGGCTGGTGTCCTCCACCACGATGCGCAGGTCGTGGCTGTCGGGCACCTCGCTGATGGATGCGGGAATGCCCCGGATGAAGCGCACGCCCTCGGCCTTGGACCTGTTGTACAGGTCCTCGAAGCCCTTGCCGAAGGTCCGGATGTCCATGTAGTAGACGTCGATCTTGAGGTCGCGGCCGTAGTGCTCGCGTATGAGCAGCGAGTCCTTGATGGTGTTCATGCAGCACACGTTGCTGCAGTAGGGGTTGCCGTTCTTGAGGGACCGGGAGCCCACGCACTGGATGAAGGCGACGGTCTTGGGCGTCCTCATGTCCGATGGTCGCACCAGTTGGCCAGAGGTGGGGCCTCCGGCGTTGACCAGCCGCTCGAACTCCATGGTGGTGATCACGTCGGGGTACTCCCCGTAGTGGTACTCGGGAATGGCCGTGGCGTCGTACACGTCCATACCGGTGGCGACGATGACGGTGCCCACCTCGATCTCCACCACCTCGTCGTTCATCTCCAGGTCGACCGCCTCCCGCTCGCAGGCGTCCTTGCACTTGCCGCATGCGATGGGCTCGGTGCCCAGGCAGGTCCCCATGTCGATGACGTACTGGGACGGCACGGCCTGGGCGAAGGGGATGTAGATCGCCTTGCGGGTGGCCAGGCCGATGTCGAACTCGTTGGGTGCCAGCTGCTCGCACGCATCGGCGCAGTCGCCGCAGGAGGTGCAGTCCGCGGTCACGTACCGGGCCTTGTGGAGTATCTTTGCGGTGAAGTTGCCGATGTACCCGTCGATGGACTGGACCTCCGAGTAGGTGTGCAGCGTGATGTTGGGGTGGTTGCCCGCCTCGGACATCTTGGGAGCTAGGATGCATATGGAGCAGTCCATGGTCGGGAAGGTCTTGTCGATCTGTGCCATCTTCCCGCCGATGGACGGCTCCTTCTCCACCACGTGCACCTTGAAGCCGGAATCGGCCAGGTCCAGGGCCGCCTGGATACCGGCCACGCCGCCCCCGATGACCAGGGCGGTGGTCTCCACACGGACCTTGGTCTCCTCCTGGGGCTCCAGAAGGCGGACCTTGGCCACGGCCATGCGGACCAGGTCCTTGGCCTTGTCGGTGCCCCCCTCCTTGTCATAGAGGTGGATCCACGAGCAGTGCTCGCGGATGTTGGCCATCTCGAACTGGTACTTGTTCATGCCCGCCCTCTCCACGGTGCCCCGGAAGGTGGGCTCGTGGAGCCGCGGCGAGCACGAGGCCACCACGACGCGGTTGAGGTCGTGCTCCTCGATCATTTCCTCTATGAGCATCTGGCCAGGGTCCGAGCAGGTGTACTTCTGCCGCCCCGCCCAGACCACGTCTGGAAGCGTGCCGGCATAGTCCGCCACGGACTGGGTGTCCACGGAGCCCGCGATGTTGAGACCGCAGTCGCACACGAACACCCCGATGCGTGGCGCCTCCTCGGTCGGGGCCTTGCCCTCCTCGCCCTCGGACGTTCCATTCTCCTCTTCGGTCATGGTCCCCCACTCACAGCTTCACAAGTCTCTCAGCGACGTAGGTCGCCAGGTCGATTATCTCACCATCC
>JAUVRF010000623.1 GCA_030597775.1 Methanobacteriota archaeon
ATCAAAACCGACGGACCTGAGGATGCGCGGCCAGACCTTCATCGGGAAGATGCCCATCAGGTGTGTCTCCGTCTCGACGATCAATCTACCGTCCTTCCTTATCAGGTAGACCAGGGTGTACTCCATGGTCGTGTCATCGGGGTCAGGATCGTAGTCGTTCTCGATGAAGGTCATCGACGTGTCCCCCGCCTTACCGGTGCGGTGGTAGGTCCTGTTCTGCTCGAACGTCTCCTTCATCTGTTCGGCATAGACCAGGAATGCACCTCCTGGACGAAGATGGGCCCAAGCGGTCTGGAAGGCAGCCCTCAGCTCCCTCTGGCTGATCATGTAGGATATGGAATCGAGTATCATCACGGCATCGAACGTCTTCCCAAGTCGGGCGTCCCTGCTATCGCCTAAAAGACATGACACCTCTGGGTTGAGGGCCCTGGCGTGGTCGAGCATCCCGTTGGAAAGGTCCACTCCGGTCACATCGAATCCCTTCTTGAGATTGAAGTCGATATGGCCTCCACCGCATCCCAAGTGGAGCAGGCTCTTGACAGGTCCCACGGCCCTCTTCTTGATGAGGTCGGTGAATACCTCCGCCTCACTAATGTAGGCCTCGGGGTCACTGATCAGGGGCCAGGTCCAGACCAGGTCGTCGTACATCCTTCGTTCGAACTCGTCTGTCATGGGACCATTTCCAATGGAGTGGAGTGATGACTGAAAGGGATCTCATTGTGGACGTACTCGCCATAGCTCAGACCCGTTCAACGCAAGGTACGGGTTATCGAGGTCGTCGAGACACATCTCAACGGATCGAGGGAGTTGGACCTAGAGCGCATCGATCGCCGCGTGGATCGCGGCCTTCATTTCCTCATCAGTCGCTTCCTCACCGACGGTGAGACCGAGAATATCGGCGATATCCATGAGGGGGTCGGCCTCCTCCTCCACGGCACCCGCCTGTGATGAAGCTGCCGAGGCAGCCCTCCGTCCCATTCTTCTCTTGCTCCTTCTAACTGCTCTTAAAGCCATTGGCATGAAGAAATCCTCCCGTAGGGACGTGGGAACGAATTGCTGGTTATAAAAGATTTGCCTGTCTTGTTGAGATTATGACCTGCCGTCCACGAATGGTCCAACATCTGGACCGACAATAACGAGGGGCAATTACTCCACCTGTTCCATCTTGCTCTTGACCAGCAGCAGCCCCAGCAAGGCGGTGACCACGGCGGCGACTGCCAGGACCCAGTAGGCACCCGTGAAGCTGCCAGATGTGTCGGCGACGTACCCCACGAACAGGGGCGCGAAGGCACCGATGCCATCCCGGGTGAGGAATGTGATGCCAAAGAACGTGCCTCTCACCTGGGGCGGCGCCACGTCGGCTATTGTGGCATTGACCACTGACATGAGGAGCAGGAAGCAGAATCCGAAGGTGGTGACGCCAAGGGCCACCATCCAGGATGCGGTGGCGGGGACGAGCAGCACGAGCGAGCCGGCACAGACGGGGGGGGCGAAGAAGACGAGGCGCCGGGCCCCGGAACGGCCCTGCATCCAGCCTTC
>JAUVRF010000515.1 GCA_030597775.1 Methanobacteriota archaeon
CGAGGACCGTCCTCATCTCCGGCGCTGTAGAGGGGGGGTCCAAGGTCGACGAGAAGCTGGCCGAGCATGGATTGGTACCGGACAAAAGGGTCACCTCGGTGAACGAGGCTGTAACGTGGGTCCTGGAAGCGATCGATCGGACCCCTTGAACAGGCTCATGCCTTGCTCAGACCGGTGTCCCTAGCGCGACCACGGGTCTACCGTTCTCCCGGTGGACCTCGACCAGTCCCTTCTCCTCCATCTGCAGGATGTGGTAGTGGACCAGCTGCCGGCTCATGCCCGTCCGCTGGGCCAGATCGGCCTGGGTCCCGGGTCCTTCATCGGCAAGGGACTTGACGATGTTCTCCTCGGAGGGGCCGAGGGCCAGCACACGGTGGTTGCAGGGCCAGTACCGGGTGTACTTGCCCGTCTGGACGGACCTGAGCGCGTCGCCCCGCACCAGGACCCTCAGGTGATGCTGCACCGTCCCGCTGGCCGCTCCCACGCCGTCCCTCACCTGGGTGAAGGTGGCCCCGGGGTTCCGGTTGATGAAACTGAAGATCTCGCTCCGAAGCGAGTGGTTGAGCAGTTGGGGCTGGGGGATGCGGAGGTACAGGGGGGCCAGTAGAAGCGAGCTGTTGGTCCATGTACTGTCTTCAAGAAAGATGTCCGGTAGGTCGGTGATGACCGAGGTGTCCACGTCGGCCTCGGCAGTGACGGCCTCGGGGCCCGCCACGGCTGCCATGGACGGGACCACCATCATGAGGGCGAAGGCCACGATGGGCACGGCGGGCAAGAGGTTGCGGAGCCTGCGTCCTATACCTGCACGAAGCGCGATCAGCCATGACACAGGATCCAGGTTTGGCAGCTTCAAGCTCTGACCCGCGCGTACAGTGGAAGGACTCGGTTATAAGCTTGTTGGTCCCAAACTTGACGCACCGAACGACCTAGCCAGCGAGTTCCTTCATCATCTCGTCGACATCGTTGGTGGGGTTGCGGCAGAAGTGGTCGGTGCACACGTACGCGGTGGCCCTGCCGTCCTTCATGCCATGCTCCTTGACGAAGGGTGCCAGCCCCTCGATGCCGTCCGGCCCCTCGTCGGGGTCCTTGAGCAGCACGAGGGTGTTGGGGAGGTACGCGTGATGGATGGCGTCCAGCATTGCCCGGGTGTCCTTCTCGCCGGGCCTGCCCACGATGACGACCTCCCTGGCGCTTCCCAACGCCATGTCCAGGGCGGACATCAACTGGGAGAATCCCATGGGGATCCTCGTGACCTCGCCCGAGAACGCGACCCCCAGCTCGCTTGCCCGCTGGGCATGGACCGGGTCCCCCGTGAGGTGCGAGAGCCGGAGCAGGTCCAGCATGGCCACCGAGTTGCCGGAGGGCATCGCGCCGTCGTACACCTCCTTCTGGCGCATCAGCAGTTCCTCGCGGGCGTCGGGGGTGCGGAAGAAGCCGCCGCCCTCGTTGTCCCAGAAGTGCTCGTACATGATCTCGTTGATGGCGAGGGCATGTTCCAGGTGGATGTCGTCGAAGGTGGCCCCGTAGAGCTCCAGCAGGCCCCATATCATGTAGGCGTGGTCGTCAAGATGACCGGTTATCGCCGCCTCGCCGTCGCGATACCTGTGGAGGAGACGGCCGTTCTCCAGGCGGAGGTTCTCCATGACGAACTTGGCGGCCCTGCCTGCCGCATCCACCAGGTCGGGCCGGTCGAGGGCCGTGCCCGCCCTTGCCAGGGCCGCGACCATGAAGCCGTTCCAGTCCGTGAGGACCTTGTCGTCCAGGTGGGGCCGGACCCTCTCCGACCGGGCCGCCAGCAGCCTGACCCGTATGTCCTCGACCCTCGCCATCAGGTCCTCCTCCTCCATGTCGAGGGAGGTGGCCACGTCGGCCATGGGCCTCGGCAGGTGCAGGACGTTGGCGCCCGTCGCCTTGCCCGTCGCCTCCTCGTCGAAGTTGCCCTCCTTGGTGGAGTCGAAGACCCGGGCGGCGAGCTCCGCGTCCTCCGCTCCCAGGACCTCCTCGCGCTCCGCCAGGCTCCACACATAGAACTTCCCCTCGACGCCCTCGCTGTCCGCGTCCTCGGCGCTGTAGAAG
>JAUVRF010000581.1 GCA_030597775.1 Methanobacteriota archaeon
ATCTTCCAGGTCGTGTACCGGGATATTGATCAGCAACTTCCTCCCCTCGGTGATCCGGAGGCTGGGGCCGGGTCCCTCCGTCGACTCCGCCTTCACCTTGGTCCTTCCCTTGCCCTTTGGTCTGACCTTGGGCTTCGGGCCGGCCTTGACGGTCCCCAGACGGGTCAATGGCACGTCGAACCCCTTGAACAGCTTCTCCACGCCCCTTCCCTTGCCAGGCGGAACCTCGATGAGCCAACGGGTGTTGGACTCCGAGAAGAGCTTGGCCACAGGCCTCATCTTACCCAGGGGTGCCATGTCTATGTTCGCCCCAAGCTGACCGCCTATGCACATCTCCGCCATCGCCACGGCCAGTCCTCCGTCGGAGATGTCGTGGCATGAGGCCAACCAGCCCCGTTCGTTGACCGCAAGCAGTGCCTCTATGGATGCGGAGAGCAGGTCCAGGTCAACGCCAGGAGCTGCCTTGTGGGGGGCATCGTGGCGAGCGTACAGGGACGAGCCAGCCATCTGGTCACGGGTCTTGCCGACAAGATAGATGCGATTGCTCGATCGCTTCAGGTCGGATGTGATGGCCTTGGATACGTCATCCATCAGTCCGACGCCCATCAAGGAGGCGGTTGGTGGGACGTAGCTATCCGCGGTCTCGTTGTAGAAGCTGACGTTGCCCGATGGGGTGGGAAGGTCCAGGTGACGCAGCACCTCGCCAATGCCCCGGAGCGTCTCGACGAACTCGCCCATGCGCTCTGGCACCTCGGGGTTGCCGAAATTGAGGCAATTGGTCATCGAGTGGGGTCGCGCCCCCACCGCGACCAGGTTCCGTACCATCTCGTCAACTATGGTCAGGCCACCCCGGTATGGATCGATCGACGTGAGGCGTGGATTGAATGCCGTGGCGACCGCCAGACCCTTCCTCGAACCCTCGATGGGTGCCAGGACGCAGGCGTCCTGGGGTCCGGCATGGCCCACGACGCCACTCAAGGGCGTGACGACGGTCGCGCCCCTCACCTGGTGGTCGTACTGGCGCACCACGTACTCGCGGCTGCAGATGTTGGGGTCCCCCAGCAGACCCAGCAGCTCGGTGCCGGGATCCAAGGATGATGGCAGAGACCCGGTGGTCCTCCGCTTCTCGGCGCCCTTGACCCTGTAGGGGCGGCAGTACTCCGGTCCCTTCGTGAAGAAGGCCAGGTCCAGGTCCACGACGACCACGCCCTCGAACCACACCTTCACCCGGTTCTCGGGAATGGTGTGACCCAGGACGGTCGCCTCCACGTCCCAGAGGTCGAAGATGCTCAGCACCTCCTCCACGTCATCCGGGGCGACGGCCAGCATCATCCGCTCTTGGGACTCGCTTACCCATATCTCCCAGGGCTCCAGTCCCTCCTCCTTGGTGGGCACCAGGGAGATATCCACCTCGGCTCCGAAGCCGCCTGCCAGGGCGATCTCGCCAGTGACGCAGCTGAGTCCGCCTCCGCCCAGGTCCTTCATGCCTCTCAGCAGGTTCTTCTCATTGACCTCCAGGCAGGCATGGATGAGGGGTTCCTTCGTGATGGGGTCTCCCAGCTGCACGGCCCCGCGGGAATCCTCCTCGGACGCCTCGGTCAACACGGCGGAGGCGAAGGTGACCCCGTGGATACCGTCGCGGCCGGTGCGACCGCCGACCAGGATCAGCACGTCGCCCACACCCTTGACCGAGCTCATCGTCACCTTCTCCCGCCTGACGATCCCGAGGCATCCCACGTTCACGA
>JAUVRF010000101.1 GCA_030597775.1 Methanobacteriota archaeon
GTCGGGGGAACGATCACCGCGCCGTCGCAGGCGGTCCCGACGGTCTCCGGCACGGTCAGGGAGGTGTGCTTCGCGCCCTCCTCCAATCTGGTGAACGACTTGGGGACCGAGAGGTCGCCCAGGGCCCCGATGGCTATCGTGGTGGGCTGGTTGTATGCCTGCAGGAACCGCTTCACCGTGATGCTTGGAGTATCGCCAGCCACCAGGAGCGGGGTGGCCATCATCTCCCCGGTCTCCTCGTAGTGCACTGCCACTGGCGTGGCCATGATCGCGAAGAAGGGGTCGTCGTCGCTGACCACCACGGAGCCGTCCTGCTCCGCCTGGGTGCGGTACGACTGGGACATCAGGAGGTCGTCCATGGTCGCCGGCCCCCCGTCGTCCCCGGAGGGGCCGGTCACGCCGACGAACAGGGCGACGATCAGTATCAGCACCACAGCCCCCGCAGCCAACTGCTTCTTGCGGTCCGCCATGACGTACCCGTAGACCTTCTTAGGATGATACCGCTGATAGTAATCCTTCATAGTCGCTACCGGGTCCATGGAGAGCACCTTTCGGAACCTAGGCTAGGCTCGTTATTAGCTATGGGACGATGTGTATATATCCGTTTCTATATCGTTCGTGAGGAGCTGGCTAGGCCAGATTCGTTAGGGTTTCCTAAAGGTTTCGGGGGTTTTCCTACCCCCCAAGGTTTTTCCCTGACCAAGACCGTTCCCGAACCGTGCATGTGGCGACCGACGTAGGTGGGACCTTCACGGACTTCGTCACCCTTGATGGCGGTGTCATGAGGACCTTCAAGGTCCCGTCCACCACCCAGAGCCCGGACCAGGCCGTGGCCGACGGGCTCCGCACCCTCGGGGAGGCCCGGATCGAGACCTTCGCCCACGGGACGACCGTGGCCACCAACACCGTCCTCCAGCGGTCGGGCGCCAGGGTGGCCTTCGTCACCACGGCGGGATTCGAGGACCTCCTGGAGATCGGAAGGCAGACCAGGCCGTCGGTGTACGATCTGCGAACGGCCAGGGTGCCCCCTCTGAGCCCCAGGGAGCTTCGCTTCGGGGTGAGGGAGCGGGTCCTCCACGACGGGACCGTCGAGGAGCCCCTCACGCGGGATGAGGTGATGAGGGTGGCCGACCTGGTGTCCGCGTCCGACGCCGAGGCCGCCGCGGTATGCCTGCTATACAGCTATCTGCGGCCAGATCACGAGACGATGGTGGGGGAAGCGCTGGAGGCACGGGGCATCGACGCTTCCCTATCATCCCGCATCCGACCCGTCTTCCGAGAGGTGGAGAGGGGCTCCACCACCTCGTTGGACGCTCACGTGCGACCCGTGGTCCGCAAATATCTGGAACGGCTCGGTGGGACCCTGAGGTCCCGTGGCCTGGACGGATACATGGTAATGGGCTCCCACGGGGGAGTGCTCCCGGCCGGGGTCGCCGCCTCGCAGCCCGCCAGGCTCCTTCTCTCGGGCCCAGCGGGTGGTGTGATGGCGGCGGCAGCCCTTGGCGGGACCGTGGGCATCTCCGACCTGTTCACCTTCGACATGGGAGGCACGTCCACCGATGTGGGGGCGGTGGTGGACGGACAACCCCTCCGCAGGTCATCCTTCGAGGTCGCGGGGCTCACGGTCGGCCTCCCCACAATCGACGTTGTCACGGTGGGTGCGGGAGGAGGGAGCCACGTCTGGGTTGACCCGGGTGGTGCCCTCCGGGTGGGACCGAGGAGCTCGGCCGCCGACCCCGGACCCGCCTTCTATGGCCGGGGCGGCGATGTGGCCACCGTCACCGACGTCCACGTGGTCTCGGGCACTCTCCCTCCTGACTTCCTCCAGAGGTACGGGATCACCGGTGACATTGATGCCGCCCGGGCGGCCTGCGAGGCCGTGGCCGACCAGGCGGGTACGGACCTGGATGGGTTCTGTGTGGGTGCCAGGAGGGTCGCCGATGCCACCATGGCCAGGGCCTTCCGTGTCCTTCTTGCCGGGAGGGGCTTCGACCCGGGGACGTTCACCCTGGTGGCCTTCGGAGGCGCGGGTCCGCTTCACGGGACGTCCCTGGCGAGGGACCTGGGCTTCGCCCGGGTGGTGGTGCCCTCGGCCGCTGGCGCGTTCTCCGCGATGGGGATCGCCACCTCGGACATCCTGGTCGAGCGGGACCGGACCCTCATGCTGCCGGTGGAGGAGGCGCGGGGCAGGCTGGGAAGGGTGCTCTCGGACCTCACGGGAGAGTCCATGGACGAGCTGGCATCCGCCGGCGTGGACCCGATGTCCGCAATGCCCGAGTGGGAGGTGGACATGAGGTACAGGGGCCAGGGCCACGAGCTCACCGTTCCGTTCCACGTGTGCAGCGGGCCCACCGAGGAGAACCTGCACAGGGCACACGAGATGGCCTACGGGCATGCCATGAAGGGAGAGACCGTGGAGGTCGTGAACGTCCGGCTCAAGCTCCGGGTGGCAGGGCCCGCGATCGAACTCAGGTCAAGGGAGAGGGCCGAGGCAGGATACCGCTGCAGCAAGAGGAGGGTCCTGTTCGAGGAAGGGTGGCTAGAGGCAGAGACCATCCCGATGGACGGCCTCTCCGCGGACCATAACGGCACCGGTCCCGCGATCATCGAGGGCGAGGGAGAGACCGTGATCGTCCCGCCTGGCACCAGATGGCGGGTCGACGGCCCCGGCAACGTATGGCTGGAGGTGGCCTGATTGCTCGACGCGGCGGAGCTGGAGGTGATGAGGCAGGCCCTCACCGCCATCCCCGAGGAGATGGGGGTGGTGCTCGTCCGCTCCGCGTACTCGCCCAACATCAAGGAGAGGAGGGACGCCTCCTGCGCCCTCTTCGACCCCCTGGGGAGGATGGTGGCCCAGGCCGAGCACATCCCGGTCCACCTTGGTTCGATGCCGATGGCCGTCGAGAACCTCTTGGCCACGGGAGACGAGATCGGACCAGGGGATTCGTGGATAGTCAACAACCCCTACACCGGTGGCTCCCATCTCAACGACGTGACCGTCATCTCGCCGGTCCACGACAGGGATGACCAGCTCCTGGGCTTCGTCGTCAACAAGGCCCACCACGCCGACGTGGGAGGGTCCGCTCCCGGCTCGATGCCGGCGGCGGCCACATCCCTCCTGGAGGAGGGCGTGGTCCTGGACCTTCAACCCCTTAAGAAGGCAAGGCAATGGGTGGGGGATGCCAGGGAGAGGCTGATAGAGGCCTCGAGGACCCCCGAGGAGCGCAGGGCGGACCTGGGGGCACAGCTATCGGCCAATATCGTGGGTGGCCGGAGGTTGGCGGAGCACGTCGAGAGGTACGGCCTCGCGAGATGGGGAGCGTTCTGCGACCAGATCATCGATTACAGCAGGAGGAGGATGGTCGCCGCATTGGGTGACGTCATACCAGGTACCTACAGGGCCGAGGGGTACATCGAGGCCCCGACCGTCACTGAGGGACTGAAGGGCCTGGAGGTTCCCGACATGGGGGATGTCCGCATCGCCGTCGAGGTCGATGTCTCGCCCGACCGGGTGGTCTTCGACCTCTCTGACACGGACCGCCAGGTGAACGCTCCCTGGAACGCCCCCTACTCGGTGACGTTGTCCGCGGTCTACTTCACGCTCCGTGCGATGACGGACCCCTCGATCCCGCCCAATCACGGCTGCTACCTGCCAGTGGAGGTCGTATGCCCCAAGGGGTCCCTGCTCAACCCCGAACCCCCGCATCCCGTGGGCGCGGGCAATGTAGAGACCTCCCAGATCCTTGCAGGGGTGCTGCGCTCCGCCTTCGGCCAGGCAACACGTGACGGTCCGGTGGCCATGTCCCAGGGCACCATGAACAACGTGCTCATCGGCGCGACGGGCGAGCGACCCTTCACCTTCTACGAGACCATAGGCGGTGGCGAGGGCGGCTCACCCTGGCGTGAGGGGATGTCGGGGGTGCATACCCACATGACCAACACCGCCAACACGCCGGTGGAGTCCCTCGAGGTCGAGTATCCGTTGCGCGTGCGACGGTTGACCCTTGTGCGTGGCTCCGGAGGTCAGGGTCAACACAGCGGGGGCGATGGCGTTCACAAGGAACTCGTCGTGCTCGCTGACGGTGCGGTCCTCACCATACTGTCCGATGGCAGGAGGATACCGCCAAGGGGCCAACTGGGTGGCGATGAGGGGCGGGTCGGCCTGAACCTGCTGGAAAGGAATGGAAAGGAGCATCCGTTGCCCAGTAAGCTGACCGTCCCGCTGACGTACGGGGACGTTGTCCATATTGAGACGCCATCCGGGGGCGGTTGGGGGACGGTCGAGTAAGCAATACATACAAATGGTGGATGCCCTGTGATGATATCATGGTCCAGACCGAGGTGGCTGTGGTCGGAGGCGGACCTGCTGGGGCAACGGCTGCTAGGTTCCTGGCCCTAGCTGGCAGGGATGTTGTCATCCTCGAGGCCGAACCCGCACCTCGAGACAAGGTGTGCGGCGGCGGCCTGCGCCCCTCGGTCATTGGCCAGATTCCCCACGTCGAGGCCCTGAAGGACAGGTTCCTGGAGGCAACTTCCACCAAGGGTGTCTTGTCGACCCCTGGAGGCCCGGAACTATCCTACACCTCCCCCGCCGGGGAACCCCCCGTGATGTACCAGGCCCGGAGGTCGGGGCTCGATCGGGTCCTTCTAGAGGATGCTGTGGAGGCGGGTTCCGAACTGTTGGAGGGCTCCCCGGTGGTCAGCGCCCACGGCGGCGAGAAGGGATGGCGCCTGCGCCTCGGGGACGGTACCGAGATCAAGGCCAAGGGCGTCATCGGCGCTGGTGGTGCCAAGTGCCCCCTGGGCAGACGCATGAGGACCGCCGCAAGGGGATCGCCGGCCTTCCCCCGGGACCGCCTTGCCGTGGCCTGGGCGAGGGAGTTCCTCGTTGGTGAGGACTTCGTCGAGGAGGCCTACGGTCCAGAGCGGATGTTACGGATCGACCTTCGGGAGGGGGGCCTCACCGGTTATGCGTGGACCTTCCCGAAACGGGAGCACATCAACGTGGGCTTCGGCGCCCTGGTCGGCGACCTGGCCGATGTTGACGGGAGGGCCATGTCCGAGGCTTACGCCAAGAGGCTCACAGGGATGGGCCTGCTTCCCGAGGACCCATCCGGAGGCACATGGATGGCAGCACCCATACCCACGGGGGGACCCGAGGGACCTGTCTCCAGGCCCGGTGTGCTCGCCGTCGGTGACTGCACGGGACTGATCTCCCCCCTCTCGGGCGATGGCATCTACTACGCGATCCGTTCCGGGCAGATGGCGGCCTCGACGATGGATGGAGCCCTCGATAAGGGGGACCTCACCGCCAAGGCCATGGCCGCCTACGGGCGGGACTTCAAGCGGACCTTCATGAGGGAGATGGACATCCTCACCAAGGTGGCAAGGAAGATGAGGGCGGACCCCGTCGAGATGCTGAGGAGGGCCGAGGCGGACCCGTCGCTGCAGTCCCTGGTCGTCCAGCTGTTCCAGGGCGAGGGCAACATCAGGTCCATCGCCCTCAAGGTCTATGGCAGGTCCCTGCTGGCCGGTCTCCGCAAGTGACGCCCCCGGGATAGGTTGAAATAATCCTGGAACGTTCTTTCCTCCATGGCCGAAGGTGGGGATTGGAAGGAGAGGTTCTCACGGCAGATCGTCCTCCCGCAGCTGGGCGAAGAGGGACAGCTCGCACTGGGAAGGGCCACGGTCGTGATCGTCGGCGCCGGCGGTCTCGGCAGCACCTCCGCGGAGACCCTGGCCCGCATGGGGCTGGGACATGTGAGGGTCATCGATCCCGATGTCGTGGAGCTCAGCAACCTTCACCGCGTCCGGGCATACGGTGACTCCGACGTGGGCAGGCCAAAGGTCCAGGTCCTGGCCGAACGTCTTACAGGTCTCATCGAAGGCGCGACCATCGAACCCGTCCGTCAACGCCTCGTCCCGGGCAACGCCTTGGAGCTCCTGAGTGGAGCCGACGTGGTACTGGACGGCCTGGACAACATGGAGGACCGGTACCTCGTCAACGACGCCTGCCTCGAGCTCGACCTCCCGTGGGTCTACGGGGGCGTCGTGGCCACCGGGGGCCTGGTCGCACCGTTCATGCCGGGTGGCCCGTGCCTTCGCTGCCTCTTCCCTGAACCGCCCGCGGAGGGCGCACTGCCCACGACGGCGACCGCAGGGATACATCCCTCCCTGCCGGCCCTGGTGTCCTCGGTGCAGGTGGCCCAAGCCTCCAGGATCGTCCTCGGCCAGGAGGGGTCCGCGAGCCTTCTCGCCATGGACATGTGGAGCGATGATTGGCGCGTCGTGGACCTGTCCCGACGGCAGGATTGCCCGGCATGCGTCGGCGGACGAAGGGACTTCCTCAAGGGAGCCTGAGGCCGATATCGGGTTGGGGAGGCGTCGTGACCGGCCCCTCACCCACGGTCCACCATGACCGATACAGGAGGGAAGTCGACGACCGCGCATGGTCCGAAGCATGAACCGCAGTGTATACAGGTGTCCTGGTCGACCCGGACACGCTTCTCCACTGTTGCCAGGGCTCCCGTCGGGCACCTTGGGACGCAGACCCCGCAACCCACAC
>JAUVRF010000279.1 GCA_030597775.1 Methanobacteriota archaeon
ATCATTTGGGCCAAATAGGTTTCGCCGAGAATCTCACCCGTGGCAAGGCGGCCCCTCATTCCTCCTGGGTCATGATCTCGAACTTCAGGAGCTTGTCGTACCACCGCACCACGTTCTCCGCGATGGATCCGATCTCCTCCTGGGTGAGGTGTCGGAAGCGGCCCTGCATCATCATGTACTCCGAGATGCTGGCCTCCTTCTTGAACTTCTTGACGGTGTACACACCGTTCTCCACCTCGTACAGGGGGAAGACCTTGGCGTGGGTGGCCATGCGGGCTATCTCGAGGGTCCTGTCCGGCGGATACCGCCATCCCGTGGGACACGGGGCGAAGATGTGGATGAAGCTGGGCCCCTCCACGGCCATCGCCTTCTTCACCTTGGCCATGAGGTCCTTGGGCCATGCGATGTTCGCGGTGGCCGTGTAGGGGATCCCGTGGGCCACCATGATCTCGACCATGTTCTTCTTGGGCGCCCGCTTGTAGTCGCGGATCTTGCCCACCTGGGTCGTGGTGGTCCACGCACCGACGGGGGTCGAGCTGCTGCGCTGGATGCCGGTGTTCATGTACGCCTCGTTGTCGTACATGATGTACATCGCCTTGGTGCCCCTCTCGACCATGCCCGACAGGGCCTGGATGCCGATGTCGGCGGTGCCGCCGTCGCCGGCCCAGCCCAGCACCGTCACGTCCTCGATGCCGCGGGCGTCCAGGGCGGCCCGGATGCCGCTGATGGAGGCGGCCGTCACCTCGAAGGCGGTGTTGACATGGGGGATGTTGAAGCAGGTGTTGGGGTACACGCCGGGCATGACGGCCCAGCAGCATGCGGGGATGCTGATGATGGTCCTGGGGCCGGTGGCCTTGAGGGTGTAGCGCATGGCATGGCACCCGCCGCAGCCCAGGCAACCCACGTGACCGGGGTCCATCAGTTCCTCTTCCGGGAGTGGAAGCTTCTTGCCAGCCATCTAGACCACCTCCTCCTCGTCGCCGATGAGGTCGATCCACGTGACCTCCTTGTAGGCCTCCCCGTCGGCCACCTTCTCCAGACGGTCGTACAGCCCCTCGATGGTGGTGTCCAGCACATCGCGGCCGCCTATGCCCACGGTGAAGCCCACCAGAGGGGGTCGACGGTCGTGGTTGTACAACGCGCCCTTCACCTCGGTGAACAGGGGTCCCTCGTTGCCGTACGTGTGGGACCTGTCCGCCACGCCGATGACCTTCGCGTGGCCCAGGGCCTCCCGGAGGTCCTTGGTCGGGAAGGGTCGGAAGCTCTTGACGCGCACCAGGCCGACATCGCGGCCCTTGTCCCGCAGCGAATCGACAACGTCCTTGGTGGTGGACGCGATTGTGGACATGGTCACCAGTATGATCTCCGCGTCCTTCGAGCGGTACTCCTCTATGAGGCCGCCCCAGGGCCTTCCGAAATGTTTCTCGAAGGCCTTGGCCTCGTCGACCAACCGCTTTGCGGCCAGGTCATGGGCGTGCTGTATCTTGTACCGCCACTCCATGTACCAGCTCTGGGGGAAGGCCAGGGTCCCGAAGGACCGTGGGTCGTCCACGTCCAGCGTGTACTCGGGGTCGAACTTGGGGAGGTAGTCGTCCACCTCCTTCTGGTCCGGCACGTCCACCACCTCGGAGGTGTGGGACAGGATGAAGGCGTCCATGTTGACCATGGCTGGCAGCATTATGTCAGGCTGCTCGCACACCTTGTAGCACAGGATCAGGGTGTCCAGCACCTCCTGGTTGGAGGAGCAGTAGATCTGCAGCCACCCGGTGTCCCGCTGGGACATGCTGTCGGTGTGGTCCGCCCAACCGCTCCACGGGGGCGCCAGGGCGCGGTTGACGTTGGCCATGATCACGGGGGTGCGGGCTCCCGCGGCCCAGTGTAGCATCTCGTGCATGAGCACCAGGCCGTGGGCCGAGGTGGCGGTGAAGGTCCGCGCGCCGGTGAGCGCTGCCGATATGCAGGCGGCCATGGCGGAGTGCTCGGACTCGACATTGATGTACTGGGCCTTCATCTGGCCGCTGGCCACGAACTCCGCGATCTTCTCCACGATGGTGGTCTGGGGCGTGATGGGGTATGCCGGCACCACCTGGGCACGGCACAGCATCGAGGCGTAGGCGGCGGTGTAGTTGCCGGAGATCACCTTCTTGGTGCTCATATCTTCACCTCCAGCTCCATCTCGATGGCGTCCGATGGGCACTCCCTGGCGCAGATGCCGCAGCCCTTGCAGTGGCTGTAGCGCCACACCGGATGGTCCTCGTCCCAGTCGATGGCCGCGTCGGGGCAGTCCTGCCAGCAGATGCCACACTTGATACACTTGTCCATGTCCACGACGGGTCTGAAGGTCCTCCAGCTCCCTGTGAGGTTCCCCTTGATGGTGGTGAAGTTGCACACCGGCGTGAGGGGGATGTCCTTCCAGGTCTTGTAATCGGGCCGCTCGTCCTTCCTTGGCTTGGCCATCTTGTCACCCCCCTACCAATGAAGCACGACCTTCTCGGCCGCCGTCTGGCACGCCTTGGTGTTCTCCTCGGCCTTGACCGGAACCCGGTCCGGTATCGACTCGAGTATGCTGTCCAGCTTGACCTCCCCCGTTGCGATAGCGAAGGCACCCAGCATGACCGTGTTGACGATGGGGGCCACCTTGCTGCCCAGGTCGTTGTCGAGGGCGATGCTGGTGGCATCCACGGTCGCCACCTTGTACTGGGACAGCTCCATCTCCTCGGGGGTCCGCTTGGAGTTGACCACCACGATGCCCGGGTCCTTCAGCCCCGCGGTCACGTCAACGGCCTTGAGCAAGGACTCGTCCATCACGATGACGTAGTTCGGGTTGTAGATGAAGTACTTGATGCGGATAGGTTTATCATCCAGCCTAGTGAAGGCCGTGACCGGCGCACCCCGTCTCTCCACCCCGAAGAACGGGAACGCCTGAACGTCCTTCCCCTCCAGAAAGGCGGCATTGGCTAGGATGTTCGACGCGATCACCGCACCCTGTCCGCCCCTCCCATGGAACCGTATCTCTTTCATATTTGCTCACACACCCATGTATAAAAAGGCCCGTCTCGGGAGCGGGGAAATCGGGTTTCATGGTCATAAACTCTTGCATGAATCCATGATTCTGGCCCTTGGGATTGGGGCCGCAAGATAAATGTATCGTACCTCCCTTGGAAAACGACGTGTCCGAGTCCGACGTCCCACCCGAGGAGTTCATTTCCGCTGCGGAGTTGGAGAAGTACGGCTACTGCCCCCTATCCTGGTGGTACAGCCGGCAGGGTGCCGACGAGGCGGACAAGGCCAGGCTCGAGGGCGGGGTCCGTGACCACAAGGAGTACGAGCGCCAGCTCAAGCTCATCAACGAGTACGAGGGCGCCTCCAAGGAGGCGGAGGCCTCCGTGGCCATATTCTCCATCGTCGCCACGGCGATAGCCGTGATCGCTTTGATCATATCGATCAATCAGACCGTCGAGTGGTCGTACGCCGCCATCGCCCTGGCGCTGTTCTGGCTCCTGGCAGCTGCCCTGTTCCTCACCTTCTCCCTCAAGTACACCGATCGGGCCCTCAGGGCAAGGCGCACCAGCGG
>JAUVRF010000136.1 GCA_030597775.1 Methanobacteriota archaeon
GCAGGAAGTGGAAGTTGGTGTTGTACAGGGGGTCCGGGTTGTCGTCGGTGGCGCCGATGGCCTCCCTGACCTCGGGGTCCTGGAGCAGCTTGTAGCGGGTCTCCTCGACGATCTCGATGTCCATCGGGCACGCAACCTCGCACCTGCGGCACTCGATGCAGGTGTGGGGCTCGATGTACACCCGGTGGTAGGACACCCGGTCCAGGAGGGCAAGGAAGGCGCCAGGGGGGCAGTAGTACTTGCACCACATCCTGGGCTCGTAGGCGTAGGCGATGTAGCTGAAGCCCGCGAAGAAGAAGAGGGGCAGCAGCATGAGCACCGGGATGCCCAGGAAGGCGGGTCCCGCCAGGCGGGCCGTGGCCCCGATGGGACAGATGGCGCAGAAGAAGTAAGAACCCAGGGCGAAGCTGGCGAGCACGAAGCCCAGCAGGAAGCCGTACTTGATGGTGCGGTCACGAAGTGCGTTGACGATGTAAGCGTCGGGCAGCTCCCTCTTCACCTTCTTGATGGCGCCAACCCCATCCAGCCAGGTGCCGAAGGGGCATATCCAGCTGCAGAACGACCTGCCCATTATCAGGGTGAGGACGATCAGGATCCCGACGGAGACGGTAACGAGTATGATCGCGTTCGTGGCGGCGAACGCGAACTGCGAGCCGATGGCCACGGCGAAGAACTGGATCCCGTAGAAGGGGTCCAGGAAACAGAATGTCCCGATCGACATGTAGCGCAGGAATACCAGCGGAAGTCCCACGAAGGCGACAACGAAGAAGACGAGCCTCACGGCCAGTCTGTAGTTCTGCTTGCCCACGGTCCAAGGTACCACCTGTGTCACCCCCCTCAGGTCAAGGCGTATATCGCCCCTCCGCTGATCATACCACCGACGCAAGCACCGAACAGGGCCACAGGGTCCAACGAACCTCCGACGAAGGAGAAGGCGACCCACATGAGGGCGCCGCAGATGATCCCCGAACCCACGAGGGTCCAGAGGGACTTCCAGTCCATGCCTCGCACCTCCTTCTCGTGGACGAGGCGCTCTGGGCCGTACTTGGGCTCCTCCACATCGGGAAGCCCCTTACCTGACTTGTCAGCCATGCCTGTCACCTCCGTCATATCGCCCACATCGCGAGGCCCACCACCAGGCCGCCCATGAGCCCTCCGGCCTCGAACGGTTTGCGGCCCAGGGCCACGTTGAGCATTATCCCGCAGAGGAGTCCGGCGAAGATGAACACCCCCAGGAGGATGAGCTTGGTCATCGGGTCCAATCCCATCCTATCAGCCTCCTATGGGTTGCACGACCAATGCGATCACCAGCGTGCAAACTCCGGTCGCGATCAGGATACCAGCACTCTGGGCCCTGGCCGAACGGCCTATCGGGAGACCCAGGTTCCCCTCCCCGATACCCCCGATGCCGCCGAGGGTAGAGGGGCCGCACGAGGCGGCCGCGTTCACGATGAAGCCCGCGACCAGCGCGGAGATCATCACCTGTGCCGCGTCGGATTCAAGGCCCAGGCCGTACGACACGGCCAGCGCCGATGCGAACAGGAACACGCCGAGCATCAGGGCTGCCGCGAGTATACGACCGCAGGGCATCGGCATGATGGTCGGTATGTTGGCCAGGATGACAGCCACACCGACCCATCCGAGTATGGGGATGTTTGTGCCCGGGATGGTGACCCCGGCCAACCATGAAAGGCCAGTGATTAGCACATCGAAACCACCCGCCAGGCCGAGGGCGCCGGCGATGAGGAAGCCAGCTGTCATGGCCATGATGGGATGGAGGATGAGACCCGCCATCAGGTCCTGGAGCTTTGCCTTGCCGATGATCATGATGACGATGGCCAGGAGGATGAGCACCGTCTGGATGGGTACACGGATGTAGGCCTGGAGCAGGATGATGACCACCAGCACTCCGATGAAGATCAGCAAGGTCAGTCGACCCCGGTCCATCCTGGCCTTCTCGTCGTCCCGGAAGGGACTCATCAGGATGCGCTTGACGATGTTATCTGATGATGCGACGGTCATGGTGACATCCCCCCCGCGGGTCCGGCCGGCTTCTTGAATATCTCCTTCTCCTTCTCGGCCGCCCTGCGTTCGGCCTCCATGCGCTCCTGCTCCTCCTCCACCAGGTCGGGTGGTACGGAGTATGTCACGAAGCGCATGACCAGGGCGCAGACGCCCGTCGCCAGGATGATGCCGATCTGCTGGGCGTCGCTCAGGGAGCCGGGCTCGAGCCGGGCCAATCCCTCACCGATGGTGCCGATGCCCCCGATGAGGGAGGGACCGCAGGACGCCGCTGCGTTCACGATGAAGGCGAACACCACCACGGACACCAGCCCGGGTATCATGAAGCTGCGGGCCACCCGCACCCCGAAGAACAGGGCCGCGGGCATGAGCGCAGCCGCGAGGATGCGCCCGCAGGGCATGGCGATTATGGTCGGTAGGTTGACGAGCAGGACCACCACGCCGACGATGCCGAACACGGGGGCGCCGCTCTTGAACTTGATCCCCTCAAGCCTCTGGAGGCCATCCGCAGCAGCCTCGAAGGCGCCGGCCGCCTCGAGGGCGCCGGCCACCAGGAAGCCCGCGATGAGGGCTGTTATGGGGTGGATGATGATGGTCGCCGAGAGCTGGGACAGGTTGAACAGGGCCACGCTGTCATCGTACGTCGAACCGATGTACGCCAGCCCCATGATGATGAAGGTGGTCAGCAGCAGTGCGGGTTGCACAGGCAGTCGGTCCTGGGGGATGACACCGAGCACCGATGCGATGATGACACCGAAGAACAGCAGGAGGGAGATGGTCCCGACGATCATGGCCGTGGGCGACATCTGGCCAGCCGTGGGCCCCTCCGGCGTCGTCACATCGGCCTCCAGGGTGTCCACGTTGTTGGAGGCGTCCACGTCACCAGGGACGTCCGCCTCGGCCCTCAAGGTCACGGTCCCCGTGTCGGTGGGTACCCAGAAGAAACCAAAGGTCCTCATACCGGTGGTGTTGTTGAAGGTGAAGTTCTGGGTTCCGAGCACGTCGGTCCCGGCGGTCACCGTGAGGGTGCCATTGGCCCACTCGCCGGCGGCCAGGCCGCCCACGTCGGTGATGTCCACGGACACGGTTATGTTGGAGCCCTTGATGGGGGTGTCGGTGTCGATCGAGAGCTCGACGCCGATGTCCACCTCCGCCAACGCGGGGATGGAGAACACGGCCATTGCGAGGGCCAGCAGGACCAGGATGATGACCGTCCTTCTCATTCGGCCACCCCCCGCAGGGAGCATGCCTCGATCTCATCGACCGTGGGAAGCGGGACATCGTCGTTCTTGAGGCCCTTGCCCATCAGGTCGATGTAACGGCGGCCTATCCAGCGGTCGCCGATGCGGTGGAGCCCGATCTGGGAGCCCATCTTCACCCGGTCCATGCAGATCAGGCAGGGGCTGAGCTGCACGTCGATCAGCTCACCCTCGTCGGACCTGACGGTGGCCGTCAGGTGGGACTTGCAGGCCCTGATGGTGCCACATTTGCAGTTCTCCTCCGCGGTCGCCATCTGGTCCTCGACAGCGCCGATCCGCCCCTTCTTCATGGGGGCGAACCACATCTTGGCGTCCATGAGGAGCAGGTAGAGACCGAACAGCAGCAGTGCCCAGATAGCGAAGTCGTTGTACGTCATCAGTCGTCCACCCCCTCGTCGACGTCCTTGAACATCATGGCCAGGTAGCTCTGGGGGGTGATGGAGCGCATGGAGCAGTCCTCGGTCTTCCGGAGCCCCTCGTCGATCTGGAGCTCGCAGAAGGGACACGCGGCAAGGACGATGTCCGCCTCGGTCCTCATGAGCTTCTTGATCTTCCGCTCCCGGATCTTGTAGGATAGGTCCTTCTGGGACGCCCTCACGCCTCCGCCGGCGCCGCAGCACCTGTCGTGCTCCTCGCACTCCACCCAGGTCTGGTTGGGCAGTGCGTTCACTATGGTCGAGTGCATCAGGTTGCAGTCCACACCAAGGCCCCGGTCCAGGTGACACGGGTCGTGGGCCGTGACGGTGAGGGGCGGCAGGGGGTCCACCATGTCGGGGTGCAGGATCTCGCCGTTCTTGGCAAGGGAGTAGACCAGTTCCATGTAGTGATAGACCTTGATGCCCATCCGCTTGGCCTCGCCAGCGCTCAGCTGGGAACCGCATCCGGGACAGGCGCTGATGATGGTGTCGAAGCCCAGCTTCTGGATGTTCAGCAGGTTGACGGTCCGCTGCTTGTTGGCCAGCTCCTCGCCGCCGGAACGCAGGATGGGCGAGCCGCAGCAGGACTCGTTGTCCATGGTGGCGTAGTTGAAACCGTACTTGTCCAGGATGAACCGTGCGGTGTAGCGCGAGCCCACCATCCGACGGGTCATCACGCAGCCCTCGAAGACCAGGAACCTGCCCCACTGGGCGGTGGTCTTCTCGGCCTTCCACGGCGGGGCCTTAGGCGTCTCCTCGACGGCGACATCGTCGGCCATCTCACGCCACCCCCTTGGGCCTGTCGCCTTCCTTGTTCATCTGGGACCCGACGATCTTGCCGTAGCCGTCCAGCATCTTCTTGATGTTCTTCTTCTGGTCGTGGATGTTGGGCTTCTTGAGCGGCACCTCGTCCAGGGTGTTGTTGAAGTTCTCCACCATGTGGATGAGGTGCTTGTGGGCGGCCATCTGGCCCAGGTTGACCGAGGCGAGGATGGCCCGGAAGTGGTCCATGTCGTGCTTGACGTTGAGGCCACGGGGGCAGGCGTTCACGCAGGCCATGCAGGAGGTGCAGCTGAAGAGCATGAGCTCGTCCGCCTTCTCGTTGTGGCCCACGCGGGCGTACACCTGGATGCCCTTGGGACCCATGTAAGCGTCCTTGAGCACCGAACGCACGGGGCAATCGGCCACGCATTGCTGGCAGTCCATGCAGAGGATCGAGCTGTCGAAGCCCCGCTTGGATGCCCAGAGCATGATGATGATGGGCACGAAGGCCACGATGAAGCTGACAGCGGCGTAGACGTTGATCGAGTTGAAGAACTCGAGGGCCATTCAAATCCCCTCCTCGACCTCGGGCCTGGTGATGAGGTCCTTGTTGACGGTCTTGCCCTCCCACCACGGGGCCTTCTCGACCCCGGACTTGAAGCCCATGTCGGTCAGTGGCACGAATGCCTGGGACAGGGCCGAGGTGGGACACACCGCGTAGCACACCCCGCACACGTCGAACCCGGGACACTTGGACCTCGTGTCGTCGGTGAGCTGTGGCAACTGCCATCCCACGGACTTGATCGCCCTGAACGGGCACTCCGCGATGCAAACGCCGCATCGGGAGCAGGCCGCAAGGTAGGCATCGACATCTATCTTGTTCACGGTATCCGTGTCGAAGTGGCCAACGACCCCGGAGCCCGGTATCTGTCTTGGTCCGATGCTCGCGTGGTTCCCGCGGTTGATGTACCAGCTGTCGAGGGCGGCATGGCCTGCGGCAGCGCCCACCTTCATGAGATCACGCCTGGTGATAGGCATCTTCAGCCACCTCCGAAGATCACTGCGTTGTCGCCCTTGTACGCCTGGATGACCCATTCGATCGTGTTGTAACCGCAGCTGTGATGGCATCGACCGCAACCGATGCAGGTGTCGAAGGCCACTATCGGACCCTTCTTGGGCTTGTCGTCCTCGCCCTCGACGGTGCTGAAGGCGCCCTTCTCGATGGCCTCCACAGGGCAGATGGTGCGGCAGGGCATCGAGCAGTGGACGCCCTCTTCGGACTTCTCGTAGTTGCCATCTCCGTCGATGTCGAAGTGGAAGGCGCAAGCCACCTCGTTGATGAGGGGCTGA
>JAUVRF010000166.1 GCA_030597775.1 Methanobacteriota archaeon
CGTGCGGGTGTCGACCCAGACGTAACCTCCCAGCACATGGCTCGACTTCTGGACCATGGGGATCTGCCAGTATGTGTTGCCTTGCACCACTATGAACCGGGCCGACAGGTCGTCGGGCTCGTACAGGTGGGACTTGTCGAACCAGAGGTGTGTCAGGCCCAGCCGGTAGTTGCCCCAGAACCTGACCCAGTCGTACACATAGAAGTCGGGGAACACGACCTCGAGCCATTCCGGGATGTCCTCGTCCTGGACACCGTACTCTGTGTTGTCATCGAAGTCCTCCGCGTTCACGATGAGGATGCGTTCCAGGTACAGTCTGTTGAAGAACGTGTCCCTTCTTGCCAGGTAGATTATCCAGAACGGGTTCTCGTCATCGTCTATGGTGAACCTGATCTGGGTGATCTCGTACTTGGCCGCGTAGCGGTCGAAGCACAGTTGCTCGAGCCTCTTCTGCCAGGTTATGCGGACCTCGTGTGTCTCCAGCTCCATGTCCACCTTGTGGGTAACCCGGGTGGCCTCCTCGGTGATGTTGGCCGGGTCGTTCTCCACGTACACGAAGAAGGGGACCTTCTTGCCACCGAACCATTTCCAAGCCTCGTAGGCGGGGGCATTGACCCAGACGAACCTGCCATTGACGTACGAGGGGTCGGTGTACCTGAGCAGCCCCCCCTCCGAGGAGTCCAGGAAGGAGGCCGCGTCCCCGTAGGAACGCTCCAGGTACTGGGTCGCCAGCAACCAGGAGACGACCCTGACCTCCTGGGGGTCCTCCAGGGTCATGTTGTTCTCTCCACGCTCCTCGTTGGCCTCCAAGGATGCGTACAGGTCGTTGTCGACCAGGGCGCTGGGTGCGATGTACGCGTAGAAGGAGGATACGATGAGGATGATCAGGGTGAGCATCGCGACGATCTTCCGGATGGTGTCCGTCCATCGGACCGAGGAGAACCCACCCCTCAAGGACCTGGCCGTCAAGCCGCCCTCCTCCTCCTGGGCCGTCCTCCTCATCTTCATCATGAGGGCCGCGAGTATCACAAGGAGCACTATCAGTGGAACCACGCATACCGCTGCCAGCGCCCCTCCCAGGGCGATGGCCATGAACATCACCACGGTGAGCAACACCATGAACATGATGAGGGTCGAGGTCTTGCCCTTTCCGAGGCGCTCCTTCACGTCCTCGATGTCGGTCTCACCGGTCATGGACCGGAGCAGCATGCTCACCACCAGGCCGATGATGGATGCGGCCAGGGCAAATGCCAGGAAGGAGCGGATCGAGCCGATGTAGTGGGCATAGGTGAAGTCGATGATCGCGAGGATGAGGGTGAACAGGACCAGGAATGCCAGGAAGACGCCGATGTGGATCACGACAGGCCCTCCGTACAGGGCCAATCCCTCCCGATGGAACCTGGTGTCCCCCTGGTAGCTGTTCTTCGCCTCGTCGACCGTCCCCTTCCCGTTTATCGTGCTGCGCCCCTGCCAGTCCGGGTTCCGGGTCACATGGAATCCCGCGAGTAGGGCCAGGATGAGGCCGAGCACGTACATCATGCCTTCCATGGTGCCCCGATGGCCGAAGCCTCTATATCATCTTATTCCGAGATCCCGGGGGTCTCGGCCGTCGCGTCCCGCCACCTCAGGAAGACCAGGAGCAGTATCAGAAGACCGCACGCCGCCAGGTATACCAGGAGCCCGTAGCTCCCGAGGCCATCGATGAGGGCCCCGGCGACGATGGGGCCAGTGGCCATCGCCAGGGAGATGGCGAAGCCGTACACGCCCATCGTCATCCCCCGGCGGCGCGTGGAGGAGACGTCCACCAGGGCCGCCAGTGCGGAGGGGGCGAAGGCACCCGCGAAGAATCCCGACACGGCCAGGGGCGCTATGAACTGGTTGAAATGCTCGCTCGCGGCGCCGTCCGCCCCGTCCTCGGGGGCGGTCACCACCATGACGCCCACGATCACCATGAGGCATGCCATCCCCAATGCACCGATGGCCATCACCGGGGCCCGGCCAAGGCGGTCCGAGAGGCGTCCGAAGAGGACGAAGGTCGCGAGGATAACCACCCCACCACCGGCGAGAATGGCCGCCAGTTGATAGCCCGTGAGAGCCAGCTCCTCGAAGCTGGCCTTGAACACGAATGTGAAGGCGGCGGATATCAGCAGGTAGATGAGGAACCAGGGCAGGATGAGCAGCATGACCGACCGCTGGCGAAGCACGGACCAGAGGTGTGACCAGGCCAGCTTCTCGGTGGTGTAGCTCTTCACCCTGGGCTCCCTTACGTTGAGGAATGCATATCCAGCCGCGAACAGGCACAGCAGGCCCGCGAACACGAAGACCATCGCGAGGTTGTCCTTGAACACCTCGACCAGGACACCGCCGATGGCGAAGCCGGCCAACCACCCGAACATCTGGACGAACTCGAAGACGCCCATCTCCCGCCCCCGTTTCGACTGGGGCGCGTAATCCGCCATGAGGGCCAGGGACGCGACCAGGATGCCGGCGGCGGCCAGGCCCATGACGCCGTTGTTCATGGCCACCCACAAGGGGTTGTTCGAGATGGTGAACCCGAAGAGGGCGATGCCTGCCAGGAGGGTGCTCGTCCAAAGGACGGTCTTGCGCCCCCTCCTGTCGATAGTCGCCCCCACGGCCAGCACTGCCACCATCTCTACGATGGGCCAGGTCGACAGGATGAGGGCGTACTCCAGGTAGCCCAGGTCCGCCCCCAGGTAGAGCGGGAAGGCGATGAAGATGATGGCGAAACCGACCCGGACGGCGAAGGTGGCGATGTACAGGGAAGAGGTCAACCGAAGGTACCAATGGTGGTCGTCGCCCCCCTTGTCCCCGGCCCCCACGTCTCCCTCGACCTCAACGGGGGGGCTTGTCGTCACCCATCACCTCCGCGTAGATAGCCTCGAGCCTGTCCATGTGGTGACGGAGGGTCAACCCGTCCTCGATCGTACGCCTTCCCTCCAGCTCCATCCGTTGGCGCAGGTCGTCGTCGGTGAGCACCTGGACCAACTGGGACGCCGCCTTGGCCACGTCCCTTATTGGGAACCGGAAACCGTTCTCCCCGTCCCTGATTATCTCAGGGACCCACCCCACCTCGGAGGCGATGATCACGGTGCCCGAGGCCATCGCCTCGCCCACGATGAGCCCCTGCCCTTCCCAGAACGATGGGAACAGGACGGCGTCGGCGGTGGCGTAGAAGGCCTGCAGGTCGGGGAAGGGGACGGACCCGGTGATGGTGACCGCGTCGTCCAGGCCATGGTCCGCGACCCTCTTCCGCAGGTCCCTCTCCTGGGGCCCCGACCCCAGGACCACCAGCTGGGAAGAGGGCGCCTCCTCGTGGGCCCTCCTGAAGATGTCCAGCATGTCGAAGACGCCCTTCCGGGCCGCCAGGCGCCCCACGAAGAGCACCAGCGAGGACTCGGGGTCCAGGCCGTACCTTTCCAGCACCCCGGCGTCCCTGTTCCTCGGGTGGAGCGCGTCGGCATCGATGCCGGCGTACAGCAGGTGCCACCGGTCATCGCCGTACACGTTGCTCACCCCCCGCCGCCGGATGGCCTCGAACAGCTCGGCGCAGATTATCAGGTTGGCGTTGGAGTACTGGAGGGCGTAGTCCTCGAACACGTCGAACATGGGTGACAGGTACAGCACGGCCAGGTCGTTGGCCGACTCGATGGAAGTGGTCACGTCCCTCCAGGTTATCATGGACCGCTCGCCCTTCCACGTGCCCAGCATACCCGAGACGATGGGCGCCTTGATGTCCCAGTAGTGGCGCTTCTGGAGGAGGGACATGTTGGACTGGACGTGCACCATGTCGAAGTCGTTCCCCAACTCCATCAGCTTGCGGACGGCGTTCTTGCCGAAGGATGTGGTGAAGGCCATGGGGATCCTGACCATGGGAACGTGGTGGACTTGCACGTCCCCCTCGATGTGGGGCACCGCCTTGTCCTGGGGATGATTCCTGGTGATCACGTGGACCTCGTGGCCCCGGGCCGCCAGCTGGACCACCTCGCCGTAAGCGACATTGCCCACCCCACCCCAGAGGGGAGGGAACTGGGAGCTGATCATAGCGATCCTCAAAACGTCCCACCTGGCTGCTGTCTCCGATGGCCCTTCGGCGTTATTAATCCTATTCCTCCAGCCCCCATCCGTGACATTCACGCGGGATATCGCGAATGCGGGTCGGAGAGCGCGAGACCGAGTAGATACCGGCCCATAGGTCAGTGTTGTTCCGGAACCCCGAAGACAAAGTGAAAAAGTTCAAATACCCGCATGGTGTTCGCCCCTTTGGATGGAACCATTACAACCTTGTAATGATTACAATCTGGCCCTTGAACAGGACGGACTGGCCCACTCGGTGGAAGGTCAGATCCCGGTGGGGCTTGACCATCCGGCACGACCCGTGGATCAATACGGAGACAGAATCAGTAAAATGGATTGGTGGAAACCATGAGTGCGCATGAATCCTTGGACATGTATTGCTACCAGTGTTCTCAGACAGCCCGCGGAGACGCCTGCACGATGAAAGGCGTTTGCGGAAAGACCCCCACGGTGCACAGGCTTCAGGACAACCTCCTGTACATCGTCAAAGGGATCTCGGCGTATCTGTACCACGCCCGGGAGCTGGGGTACACCGACGACGAGGTCGACGCCTTCTTGGAGAAGGCGTACTACGCCACGTTGACCAACGTGAACTTCGACCCCGCGTCCTTCGTGGCACTGGCAGAGGAGGCCGGGATGATGAACGTCAAGACCATGAGGTTGCTCAAGAAGGCCCACGTCGAGACCTTCGGACAGCCCGAGCCGACCCCCGTGGCCACCGGGACCAAGAAGGGACCCGGCATCCTCGTCACCGGGCACGACCTCAAGGCGCTGCACGAGCTCCTGAAGCAGACCGAGGGCACCGGCATCAATGTGTACACCCACTCGGAGATGCTGCCCGCCCACGGCTATCCCGAGCTCAAGAAGTTCGACCACCTGGTGGGAAACTACGGCGGAGCATGGTTCGACCAGCGGCACACCTTCGACGAGTTCCCCGGTGCCATCTTCGTCACCTCCAACTGCATCATGCCCCCGGGTTCGACCTACATCGACCGGTTGTTCACCATGGGTCCCGTATACGTGCCCGATGTCAAGCACCTGGACACCTTCGACTACA
>JAUVRF010000108.1 GCA_030597775.1 Methanobacteriota archaeon
CTCCTCCAGCAAGCTGTTCATCGTCGAAGAGGAGGAGACCCGCAGCTACATGACCGAGCCGCGGAACGCCTCCCGCATCCTCCACTACAGGAGCAAGTTGGACTGCTTCAACCTGGAAGGGGGCCGCATCTGGGCCTTCCCCGAGGACGGGGACCCATCCTACGACGACTACGGCGGCGGCGTCATGGACAGGGGCATCATGCAGGCTCCCATCATGCTCGTCGACGCGGGCGAGTACCTCTCCATCGTGTTCTCATCGAGGAACGGTGACACGAAGCACTACGATGCCCAGCTGGTCGTGTTCGACGCCCAGGAGGGCGAGATGATCTGGAACTGGTCGATGCCCATCATAGAGGAGTTCTCCTACCGGAGCCACATCACCAACGCGTGGATGGACCACGATGGCAAGTACATCGCCGTGGGTTCCATGGACGGACGCGGCTACCTGTTCGACAACGAGAAGAACGTGGCCAGCGGCATCGGTGCCCCCGAGTGGCAGAGGAACCTGGGCACGTACACCGGTTTCGGCATAGGCAACAACAGCCTCCTCACCCACACCTCGGACATCGTCCCGTACACCGACGGCGAGAGCGTGATCTTCCACGTGGCCCGGACCCAGGACACCACTTCCCACTCTGGCAACAGCAAGACCAACATCATCTACGGGATGAAGGACTACGCAGCCTTCGACCTCCAGGGAGGGATCATCTGGACCTTCAAGGTGGGCGAGACCCGCGGCTACACCGGCACCGGCCGCTACGGCTACGGCGAGGGCGGCGGTTACATCACCTTCGCCAACGAGCACCAGGAGATCTCGGGCCTCACCCAGGACAGCTCTACGCTGCACTACACGTACTACATGCATCCCACCCGGACCGAGTCCTACTTCACTATCATGAACCTCCACAAGGGCAGTTACGATGGATACTCCCACATGGAGTGGAGGGTAAGGTTGGATGGCTCGCCCGCGACCCAGGGGGACGTGAGCGACGACGGATGGTACGTGGCCTTTGGCGAGTCACCCGTGGACAAGGACCCCACCGGGTCGAATCCCGACATCCACGGCATCTACCGGGTAATGGTCTACGTCTGAGCGGGGCCGACGTGGGGTATGGCACGGATTAAATACGTGGCCACCCCCTGGGGGCTTAGGATGCGAGGAAAGGTGGAGAAGGGGACTGGAGACTCCGTCCAGGACGGACGGACCCAGGTCACCGAGGACGGGCGGACGCTGATCAGGCTGTCCCTCCCGGGCCGCAAGATGCCCAGGCTCGTCCCGCGACGGGCCCTGGTGACGGCCATCATCCTCATCGTGCTGATACTGGTGACGGCCATCACCCACTACTACGTGGCCAACACCCAGCAGGAGGCCGCCGAGGAGGTGGGAGGCCTTCCGGTGGGCGAGCGCACCGAGTGGAGCCTCAGCTTCTGCCTGCGGGTCGAGCCCGAGAGGGTCGAGGCCGTACCGGGCCAGAACATCACCTTCATACTCCAGTGGCGGGCCTTCCACTACGATTGCCCCTACTGGCTTCCCTACGGGCGGTCGGTGGAGGGAGTGATCGTCAACACCAACATCACCTACGACAACGTCATCCTCCAGGAGGCGACGGAATGGGAACCGGTGGACGACCTCCTGGATACCTTCGAGATGCAGGTCACGGTCCAGGCCACTTCCCGGGACGGGGCCGTCAAGCTCTTCCGCGATTGCCCCTGGTACTTCGACCAGAAGGCCAGGGGGGTCGTGGACGTCCCTGGGGGGGACGGTGATGGGGAGGAGGACAAGACCTCCCTCTCGGCGTGGTGGGACAGGATCCGCCAGGACCCCCTGGCGACCCTGATGGTCCTCTTCCTGATAGTTGCCATCCCCGTTTCGCTGGCGGCCCGCTACGCGACCTCCGTGAAGCAGGTGCGCATGGTGTCCCAGCTGTCCTTCTTCGGGGCGATCAACATCGGCGTCCTGGGCTTCTGGGCCATCCGGACGGAGGCGCTGCCGCTGACGGCCGCGTTGCCGAGCACGGCCTGCAACTACCTGAACTACAGCGTGGGCGCTTGCGTTGTGTACCAGATGCGGCACTACCTCTCCGTGGGCTTCTTCAACAGCTGGATGTTCATCGTGGTCCTGATACTCACGTTCCTCGTCCTCTACGTCGCGATGGGCCGGGCCTGGTGCGGATGGCTCTGCCCCCTGGGAATGATCCAGGACGTGATGAACTGGGTCCGGGCCCGCATCGGGCTTCGACGGTATCGCCTGAGCCCCCTGCAGCGGCAGGTCCTCAATGTGGGGCGGTACGGCATCTTCTTCGCGGGCATACTGCTCAGCATACTCATAGGCATCCAGATCGTCACGTTCTACGTGGATGCGGGAGACGTCTATCGACCGATATGCCAGGTCTGTCCAGCGTATCCCCTGTTCACCATCGGTCAGGCCGGAACGGGCCTCACGACCAGCGTGGGTGCCCAATCCATACCCTGGATCGCCCTCGGTGCCCTCTCCCTCTTCCTGTTCTCGGCGGTGTTCATCCGCCGGGCCTTCTGTCGCATCTGTCCCGTGGCCGTCCTCATGATGCCCTTCAACGGGGTCTCGGGGATCTCGCTGCACAAGGACGGCAAGAAGTGCACCCGGTGCTCCATGTGCTACCGGGTCTGCCCCGTGGACGTCACAGAGGTGTGGAAGGAGATGGAGAAGACGGACATCACCGTCCACAACTGCATCCTGTGCATGCGGTGCGTGGAGGTGTGTCCGGAGGACGGGTGCCTGACTGGTCGTGTGATGGGGTTCAACGCCATCGAGTCCTCCTACAGCAAGTTCATTCGCCAGCACGACCGTGGGACCCGTCGGTCGATGGGACGCCACTCTTCGCCCTGGTGGGGCGGAAAGGGCAAGGGGGGCAATGGACCCCCTGGAGGGAACTAGATGCCCAAACTGTTCGGACGCAAGAGACCCAATATCAGGGACGCCGCAGCGGCCGAGGTGCCCGACACCCGACCCTCCGCTCCCCGCTACCGCTGGAAGGGCGGTGAGGACGAGGAACGGTTGGACGAGCTGAGCCGGATCATCGTGGGTCGTGCAAAGGAATTGATCGACCACTACCAGGAACAGATGAGGAAGGCTCCCAGCCGCCCCGAGGCGATGGCCTGGTTCGACGAGCGGGCCCGGTTCCTGAGCTCACCCCGCATCGGCGAGATCGAGGAGCACAAGGCCAACGGCGGGAAGGTCATCGGGACCATGTGCGTCTTCGCTCCCCTCGAGCTGATCCGGGCGGCCGACGCCATACCGGTCCGCCTGTGCTCGGGCCTTCACAACACCATAGCCACCGGCGAGGAGCTGATGGCCGACGCTGGCCTCTGCCCCATGGTCAAGTCGACCCTGGGTGTCAAGATGACCCACGCCTCGCCCTTCTTCGAGGCCTCGGACGCGGTCATCGTGCCCATGGTCTGTGACGGCAAGTTCAAGCTGGGGGAGGTGCTCCAGGACTTCATGGAGGTGTGGATGGTGAACGTGCCCCACATCAAGGACACCCAGCAGGCCCGTTCCATGTGGCTCGACGAGGTGCGCGCCCTCCAGCAGCAGATAGAGACCCTCACGGGGAACCGCATCTACTGGGAGGAGCTGAAACGGGAGATCCAGCTCAGCCTCCGGGCCCAGACCGTGGCCCGCCGCCTGTACGACCTGCGGAAGGCGGACCCCCCCGTCATCAACGGCCGGGACTCCCTGCTGGTCAACCAGACGCCCCACACCGAGGACCTGTCCGTGTGGGTCGAGCACGCCACCGTCCTCGCCCAGGAGCTGGAGCAGAGGGTGCGTGACGGGATCGCCGTCAGCGACCCCGAGGCGCCGCGCATCATGCTCGCGGGAGCGCCCATCATGTGGCCCAACTTCAAGATCCCCCAGCTCATCGAGGAATCCGGGGGCAGCATCGTCGCCGACGAGCTGTGCTCGGGCACCCGGTGGCTGTACGACCCCATCGGCATAGACGAGTGGATATGGGACGACATGTTCCAGGCCATGGCCGAGAGGTACCTGCAGCCCTCCGTCTGTCCCTGCTTCACCCCCAACGACCCGCGCATCGGGCGGATCAAGCAGATGATCGAGGACTTCCGGGTGGAGGGCGTGGTATACCACGTGCTCCGGGGCTGCCACATCTACAACGGGGAGTCCACCCGGGTCAAGCAGTCCGCGGAGGACAGGGGCGTGCCCATGCTCATCATCGAGACGGAGTACTCCCAGGAGGACACCGAACAGCTCCGGACCCGCGTCGAGGCCTTCCTCATGCTGGTGCGGGCCCGCCGCAAGAAGGCGGCCAAGGCCAAGCGACGGGCGTTCAAGACCATCGACGGGAGCGAGGGGGGTGACGGGGCGTGACAAAGGAGGAGCCCGTGGTGGCGGGGATCGACCTGGGGTCGACCTACACCAAGGCCGCCGTGCTGGCGAGGGACCGTGTTGTCGGGACCGGGATAACCCCGACGATAGTGGACCTCGACGCGGCAGCCGCCGACGCCCTGGGAGAGGCCCTGCAGGCCGCGGGCATGAGCAGGTCCGACCTGGACATGACCGTCTCCACCGGTTACGGACGCAGGGGTGTGGACATAGCCGACCACCAGGTGGACGAGATCTACGCCAAGGCCCGGGCGGCCAAGTGGCTGGGCAGTCCCTGGGGCCCCGTCCGGACCGTCATCGATATCGGCGGCCAGGACAGCAAGGTCATCCGGCTGGACGAGGCGGGGGACATGGACACCTTCCTCATGAACACCAAGTGCGCCGCGGGCACCGGCCGGTTCCTAGAGCAGATGGCCAAGGTCCTCGGGGTCCCCCTGGAGGAGCTGGGCGAGATAGGCGAGGGTGCCGAGCATCCCGTGGAGCTGTCCAGCACCTGCATCGTCATGGCCGAGTCCGAGGTGATATCCCTCATTGCCCAGCGAAGGCCCGTCAAGGACATCGTCGCGGGCATCCATCGCTCGGTGGCCGAGCGGGTGGGCAACATGGTCAAGCAGATCGGTGTCGAGGAGGTGGTCTTCTTCGACGGCGGCCCGGCCCGGAACGTGGGCGTCAAGAAGGCCCTGGAAGAGTTCCGGGGCGCCGAGCTCTACGTGCCCAAGAACCCCCAGGTCAGCGCGGCCATCGGGGCCGCGATCGTCGCCCGGGACATCCTCCGGGAGGGCAAGTTGCCCGACGGCAAGCCCCTGGAGGGCATCGAGGCGGAGAACCCCATAGACCACTGGGAGGGGCCACCGGCCGGAGGTGGCGGCCAGTGACCGTGACCGCCGGGGTCGACATGGGCTCCACCGCCACCAAGGCCCTTGTCCTGGTGGACGGAAGGATAGCGGGCTCCACCGCCCGCATCACCGGAGCCGACCCCGAGCGCGCGGGCGAGATGGCCCTCAAGGAGTCCCTGGACCAGGCCGGCCTCCAGCTGGAGGACGTCGAGTACATCGTGGCCACCGGCTACGGACGGCGGGCCCTGGAGCTGGCCGACGAGTCGGTCAACGAGATCAACGCCAATGCCAGGGGAGCGGCGTGGTTGGGCTCCTCCGAGGGCACCGTCAGGACCATCATAGACATCGGTGGCCAGGACAGCAAGGTCATCGCCCTCGATGAGGACGGCGTCATCGCCGATTTTGTCATGAACGACAAGTGCGCCGCGGGCACTGGCAAGTTCCTCGAGGTCATCGCGGACCTGCTGGAGATACCCATCGAGGACCTGGGGGACATCTCCCTGAGGTCAACCAAGCCCGTCAACATCAATTCGACCTGCGTGGTCTTCGCCCAGTCCGAGGTGGTCTCCCTCATCGCACGCAAGGAGGCCCCCGCCGACATACTGGCCGGTATACACAGGTCCATCGCCAGCCGCGTCACCACCATGGCCCGCAGGGTGAGCATGGACCGGGTCGTGGTCTTCGACGGTGGTCCGGCCAAGAACAAGGGCCTCCTGGCGGCCATCGAGGCCGAGCTGGGCCATCCCGTGGTGGTGCCCAGGCATCCCCAGGTCGTGGTGGCACTGGGAGCGGCCCTGATAGCGGCGGACATGCTCACGGACGACGGGGGTGGGGCCTGATGGACTTCAACCCGGCGTCGCCCGTCATGAGCGCGCTCATCATCGGCATCATCTACGGCGCCACGTTCTGCACCCTGACCTGTTCGCCCTTCATCGCCAGCTACATCATCGGGACCGACCGGGGCACACGGAGGGGCATGTGGCTCTCCATCATCTTCAACGCGGGCCGGGTGATGACCTACGCAATGCTGGGCCTGGCAGTGGGCCTGGCAGGCGGCAGGTTCCTGGTGGAGGGCTCATACGCCATGTGGGGTGCCCTCGTCTTCGGTGCGGCCGTAGCGGTCATCGGCCTCTGGATCGCGGTACGGAGGAGGTCGCCTGCCGCTGGATGTGGCTGCAGCCCGGATGCATCATTTTTCGATCGC
>JAUVRF010000569.1 GCA_030597775.1 Methanobacteriota archaeon
AAATGATCCAGGAGCTCGCCATTCAGGGCATTGAGGGCTCTCACGACCTCATCGGGGGTCAACACGCCCAGCCGGAGATGCACCAGGTCACCCGAGGGGACCTGGCGACCCATCTCACGCTGATGCTCTGTCCAACCCTCGATGAAATCGTGGTCCTGGACGGCGCCCAAGACCGCCCTGATGATGTCCCTGGATGTGAACTGGCTATGAGGTGTTGATAGCGGAGGCAGAAGATCCACGAGCCTCCGAATGAAAAGTTTATCAACCTTCTTGAGCATTGACTTCCTGTGCGCTGGCTTCATGTGTATTCCTTACCAGAACCACTGAAGCCTTGCGCACACAAAGCGTTTTTGGTACCAGTGTCAGCCAGTGATACCTAGAATCCTTTCGGAACTACTAAGATTACAGCCGCAGGGTCATCCTCTGGCTCTCCGGGGTGAAACCCAGAGTCTCGTAGAGGCGCACGGCGGGCTCGTTGTCGACGCCCACGCTGAGACCGACCCGCTCCAGGTCCTGGCCCCGGGCCCACTGCTCCACCACCTTCATCAGGTGCTTGGCCGCGCCCCGGTTGCGGAAGTCCTCCTCCACGAAGAGGTTCAGGACCATCGCCTCCGACCGGCCTGTGAACTGGTTGAGCACCCTCGCCACCCAGACGTGACCCACCATCTGGCCGTCCTGGGTCCGTGCCACGAAGGCCTGGTTGGAGAACCCGTCGGGACCCCGGATCCACTCGGCCTGCATGGCCGCCCTCTCGCGGATCGTGCCGGGGCCCAGGTCCTCCCGCTCCGAGGGCCCCAGGGCCATGTAGGTCCCCTCGACGAACCCGGGCATCATCTCCTCCCAATCTTCATCGATTGCCAACTCTATGGCGAGCTCCTCCTCGAACTCCAAGGGCATAGTGCATCCTCCGTCCTGGTAATGGCATTTCCAAGTTTTGAACTTAGCCCTGGAAAAGACCCCCGCGGCATGGTGTCGCAAGCTATTCCAACGCACCGGGGGCTTCTCTTGAGGGGGGGTGGAAGATGGGCTACCGGCTGTTGCTAGTGGAGCCGCCCAAGCGGTACTGGTTCGTCATGGGCGATTACAATCCGCCGCCCACGAGCCTGCTGATCCTCGCCGCCTACGTCAAGCGGGAGCTGCCCGAGGTGGAGGTGGACCTGGTGGACTGCCAGGGCCGGGGCCTCGACTGGGACGCCGTGGAGCGGGCCATATCCTCCCACAGTCCCGACATGGTCCTGGCCTCGGGTTACACCTGCAACGCGTACGTCTGCGCCCGGGTCGTCGAGACCGCCAGGCGGGTGGACCCGGACATCATCACCGTCCTGGGCGGTCAGCACTTCACCTTCACCGCCGAGGAGTCGCTCGAGACCTACCCCGAGATCGATGTCATCGTCAGGGGCGAGGGCGAGCAGACCCTGGTGGAGCTGGTGAGGGCGGCCATGGGAAGGCAGGACCTGGCCACCGTCCGGGGAATCACCTTCCGCCATGATGGCAAGGTGGTCCGCAACCCCGACCGACCCATGATCCAGGACCTGGACACCCTGCCCCTCCCGGCCTACGAGATGGTGGAGGACTCGATCAGCAACTACCACTTCACCATGATGGCGGGCCGCAACACGGTCTACCTGGTCTTCGAGGGCGCGCGAGGCTGCGAGCACAAGTGCTCCTTCTGCACCCAGTGGGTCCACTGGGGGGGCTGCTGGCGGACCAAGTCCGCCAAGCGCATCGCCGACGAGATCGAGCACATGTACGACAACTTCGGGGGCCGCTTCCTCTGGATGACCGACGACAACTTCGAGTAC
>JAUVRF010000564.1 GCA_030597775.1 Methanobacteriota archaeon
CCCATCTCACGGTAGCAATGGCTCACGTGGAGGAAGTACATCTGCAGCGTCTTGCAAGACGCTGCAGATGTACTTCCTCCACGTGAGCCATTGCTACCGTGAGATGGGCATCGGGACCCACTTGACGGACCTTGTTTTGGAGAGGGCCAGGGAGATGGGCGCCGAGCGGGCGTACGTATCGGGCCTTCCCTCCCTGAACACCATTGGCTTCTATCAGGGGATCGGCTTCGACCTGGCCAGTGAGGTCGATCCTGAGCTCTACGAGCAGGAGCCCGAGGACATCCACATGACCATGGACCTTCAAGATCCCCGGTGACCCGGGCCCACTCGGGGACGATGGCCTAGGCCCAACGCATCTCCTCATCGTTCGGATGATCCGCATTGCCCTCGGTCCACTCTTCCATTATCTGGTTCACGGTGGTGGAGGCCTTGATGTGGCCGACCCTCTTCAGGGAATAGGTCGCCTTCAGCATGTCCCGCACCTCTCCTGTGCAGTTGGCCAGCCTGAAGTTTATCTCCTTGTTATGAAGGGCGGTGTCCAGTTCTCCCAGCATATCGGCCGCTGTGACATCGAGCATCGGGGACGTCTCCATGTCAAGGATGACCAGCTCGACGAATCTTTCCTCCTCCACCTTGTCCAGTATCTTGTGCTTGATGGTGTGAGAGTTGGCGAAGACGAGAGGGGCGTCGAACCGCACGATGAGCACGGCGGGATAGAGGATGAACACCTCGTTCCTGGCAACGTCCTTGAAGTCGTCCGTATCCGGGATGCGACCGAGGATGCTCATGTGGGGTGCCGAGATCCTGTAGAGGATGTAGAAGAAGGAGATGATGACGCCGACGAGCAATCCCTCGAGGACACCGAACACCAGGACGCCCGCGAAGGATGCCATGGCCACGATGAAGGCGTTCTTGCTCACCATCCTGATGCGGTGGAGCTCCTTGAAATCGACCAGCTTGTAGACCGCCACTATGATCAGCACGGCCAGGATGACCACGGGCATGTTGTAGAACACACCGGTGAACCCGGCCACCACTATCAACAGCATCAGGGCGGACATCAGGCCGACCAGCTGTGTCTTGCCCCCCACATGGTCGTTGAGGAAGGACCTGGAGAAGCTCCCCGAGACCGGGAAGCCCTGGAGGAGACCTGAGGTGATGTTGGCGGCGCCGAGGGCCACCATCTCCTGGTCAGGGTCCATCTTGTAAGAGTGACGGGTCTCCAGCGACCTGCCGATGCTGGTGGTCTCCACGAAGGACAGGATGAACATGCCGATGGCCAGGGGAAGCAGGTTGCCGATGTCATCGACCGAAACGGCCGGGATGGTCAATGAGGGAATACCCCGTGGGATCTCACCTACTATCTCCACACCCTTGGAGGCCAGATCTGAGAAGATCATCACAAAGATAGCGATGATAACAACGATCAGGGTATTGGGCGACCTTGTGAACCTCCAGTCCAGTACGAACAACAGGCCCATCAGGGCCATACCGAGGCCCAGGGTGTAGAGGTTGGTGTCCCCCAGCTGTCCAAGCAGGTCGAAGAGCCTGGTGAAGAAGTCGCCCTGGGTATCCCCGACCCCGAACAGCTTTGGAAGCTGGGACATGATGATGGTGAGCCCCATGCCCGCCATGAAGCCCTTGAAGACCGGAACGGGTATGAGGTTCACGAGGAATCCCAGCTTGATCGCCCTCGCGATGAGGAAGATCATACCAGTGAGGATGGCGGCCATCGAGGCCATGGCCAGGTACCTGACGGGGTCGTCCTCGTAGGGCCCTACAAGGACTATGAGAACGCTGGCTACCAGGATCGCCTGGGACGCGCTGGGGCCCG
>JAUVRF010000472.1 GCA_030597775.1 Methanobacteriota archaeon
CGAGCAATGGGTGAGGCCGGGACGGAACCTCCGCTTCTCCGAGGTCTCGTACGACCCCGATGGCAGGATCGTCCTGTACCAGTGGGACTTCGATGGCGATGGCAAGTTCGACCACGCAGACCCCGACGACGGCAACGTGACCCATCTCTACGTCGAGGAGGGGGTGTACGTGGCGGTCCTCCAGGTCACGGACAACCGGGGAGAGGTCGCATCCGCCTCGGTGACGATCAAGGTGAACAACGACGCTCCGGGGGAGAACGAGGTCGACGACAGCAAGGGCGCGGCCGTCTGCTGCCTATCCCTGGTTATCGGGATGGTCGTGATCGCATACTGGACTGTCCGCAAGTCGATAGCCTACCCCCGCAAGGACGGCGGTCCCGGAGAACCGGCCGGGGAACCGTCCGAGGAACCCTCCGAGGCATCTTCCGGGGCATCTTCCGAGGCGTCTTCCGAGGAACCCTCCGGGGCGTCTTCCGGGGCGGTCGCCGAGGAGCCCGATGAGGCCTCTGAAGGCAAGGCCTCTGATTAGACGCGATGGATATCGTGGAGACGTTATAACCCCGGGTTCAGCTCGTGCCGACGAGGAGGTCCTCTGGGACCTCCCGGGATGGTGATGCACGTCTGCTAGAGCTCCGCAGCCCCAGAGCCCGATTGCTCCCCAGGGAGGATGGACAGGCCAGCTTCGCCGTGATGGCGGTCCTCCTGCTGGTCCTGTTCACATACAGCTTCGCCCTCATGGGACCTTCCGGGCCCTGGTCCTCCGAAGGGACCTTGGACGGGCCCTCCCTCCGGGAAGCGGAGACGAGCTTGAGGGAGGCCATCAGCGTGGTCTTGGAGGGCTCGCTGGAGCGGGCGATCGGGATCGCTGCCATCGAGGATGGCGTTGACCTGTCGGGCGCCCTCGACGCCATCTTCGCATCACAGCTGCCCACCGGGATCCCGGAGCATGCCGGGGGCTTCGGCATCCGGCTGGAGCGAGCCTGGGCGGGCCTGAGGGCCACGGGTCGTGAGCCATTCTCCCGGGGGGTACCGGCGGGTGCGTGGGGACCCTTCGCCCGTGTCGAGGTGGCCCTGTCGTGTCCCGCATTCGAGGGCAATGGGCCCATCAGGTTGTCGATGGAGGTCCTGGGTCCGATGACCTCTCCCAACACAGTTGTCGCGGAGGCGGGCTCCATCATCCATGCCCTCTCCGACGATGATGGCCCCGTGGCCTATGCGGCTCGGAACGACCTGTGGGAGCTTGCCCTGGGCCGGACCCTCCAGGGGGAGCGCGACCCCGGGGGGATCATCGGGATGGACGATGTGGAGAGGGCTCTCATGAGGGCCATCACCGGTGAGATCGCTGGAGCCTTCCCGTCCTCACCGCGTCCCCATGTGATCGACCTGGAGATGCTCGTCCTCCGGTCCGTGGAGGGCATGCTGGAGCGGAACCTGGGCTGGGTGGACGACTACCTCTTCTCTGGCAACGGTCTTGAGGGCCTCCTTGCCGTCGACGAGGGCCTGGCCCCTGTCCTGCCGCTCCTTGCGTTGTTGGAAGGATGGAAGGGCCTGGAGGCCGAACTGCGTGAGATGGCCTCCGAGGCCGTGACGGCATCGACCATGGCCGCTCTGGAGAGGGTCGGGGCGGGGGGCCTTGACCTGGGCCCGTACGAGGATGTCCGTACAATGGCGCTCGAGGCGATCGCCACCCTAGACGGCATCTCGTTGCGTCTGAGGGCCGAGCTGGCCAGGGGGGCTGGGACCGGCATCGGGAAAGATGTCGCCCGGAGGTCGGCCGAGTGGCTCCTGGGGGCACCGGAGGGGATGCTCGGTGCCGCCATCCACGGTTTGCTCGTCGACATCATGGATGCGGCTGGCGAGGGACCCCTGGCAGGGCATGTCGACAGGGTGCTCTCCGATGTCACCCTCGTGGTGGCGACCCTGGGGCTCGGTTGCGCCAGGGACTCGCTCCTGGCGATGGGCACGAGCGGCCCGATCGTGGAACAGGGTCACCGGGACTCCCTGGGTGGATCCGGGGATGCGCGCGGACGTGTTCGGGTGGAGATCGAGGGATTGCAGGTCTCGACCCTCTGGGCGGGGCGGGTGGCCTGCGAGCCCGGCAGCATGCTGAGGACGCTGATGGGCCCCTTCATAGAGGCTCGGGAGGTGCCCCGGACGGCCCTGGGTGCGATGGCGTTCACCTCCACCTGCAGGGCCACGGTGCAGGGTACGGCCCGGGTCATCGGGTCCACATCGGGTCCCTCCGGGGGCCGCACGGGGGGGGTAGAGTGGCGGGTCCCCGTGGGGATGACCCTGGAGGTCCCCGTGGTGACG
>JAUVRF010000397.1 GCA_030597775.1 Methanobacteriota archaeon
GACTATGCCGACAGCGCCCTCCGAAGGGCTCTGGCCAGGTCCAAGTGCCTGAGCTCCGACGTGAACGCGGGCATCAATCCCAGCTTCAAGGAGGTCCACGAGGCCCAGAACGCCGCCCTGATCGGCAGGGGCATAGTGATCACCAAGTTCACTGGATCCGGTGGCAAGTACACGGCCAACGACGCCTCCGCAGAGTTCGTGGGAGAGATCCGCAACATGCTCAACAAGGCCAAGGTCCCGTGGCAGTACGGTGCCCTCGGCAAGGTTGACGAGGGCGGAGGAGGCACCATCGCCAAGCACCTGGCGGAGCTGGACATGGACGTCATCGACGCGGGCACCGCCCTGATATCGATGCACTCCCCCTTCGAGATATCCAGCAAGGTGGATGTGTGGTCGACCTATCGCGCCTTCGAGGAGTTCTTCAAGATCCGGTAATCCTCCGGATCCAAGGTGTGCGTGGGCATACTGGCTAACGTACCCATGTAGGGCCCATCATCGGTATCCTTAAATACCGAGGCTACCTCTTATCCGCAAGAGGCCTGGCCATCCAGGCTTGGTTTGGTGATACACAATGCATGCTGGGCTTCCCAGGCACGCAGCGGGTCAATTTACGACCTTGGGTAGAGCGGTCACCTTGCTGATCGCCCTCATGCTGATCGTTCCCACCGTTGCCGTCTTCGCGACCGACGGGGACGCTCCATCGGATGATGGTTCCACCCGGGCGGCCGCGAGTGCCAACGAGTGGCTGACCTTCAAGGGTGACGACCAGCGGACGGGCGTGGCGGCCTCGGAGGCCCCCAGCGTCGACAAGGTGCTGTGGGAGAACCATTACAAGGGGTCGGTCATCTACAGCTCTCCGACCGTCTGGAACCAGACGGTCTACATCGGCGTGTCCGGCACTATCAAGGCCATATGGGCCAAGAACGGCACCGAGCGCTGGACATACATCGCACCGAACCCGGTACATACCTCGCCCGTCATCTCGGACGGCATCATATATGCTGGAGTGAACGACTACATGGGTACGTCCGCCGTGGCGGTGGACGCACTCACGGGCCAGGAGGTCTGGAACGCCTCCATCCCCGATTTCGTGACCTCCGCTCCCCTCGTCCTGGGCAACTCCGTCTACTTTGGAAGCCAGAACGATATCCTCTACTGCCTCAAGAAGTCCGATGGGACCCAGAGGTGGAACTTCACCGCCGATCGGGCGATACTGTATGGCTCCCTGGCCTACTCCGACGGTCGCATCTACTTCGGCATAGAGGGCGACGCCAACGACGTGGGGAAGGTGTACGCTATCGATGCCGCCACCGGCGATGAGGACTGGAACGCCACCGTCGATGGCAGTATCTGGTCCTCCCCAGCCATCGGGGGAGGTAACGTGCTGGTATCGACCGCAGCGGACAAGTCGATCGGTATCGACAGCAGGAAGGGCTACGTGTACTCTCTCAACTCGACCACCGGCATCCAGGCCTGGAGGACCAGGGACCTGGGAATGGTGATGGCCTCCCCTTCGATCAACAAGGACCGGGTGTACGTGGGCACCTTCGGCAAGTTCATCAACTATATCCAGTTCATCGCACCCCAGATGTACTGCCTGGATCTCACGGACGGTCATATCCTGTGGAACAGGACGGTCAGCCACGAGGCTGTGAACGCCAAGGTCTGGAGCTCGGTCACCATCTCGGGCTCCAAGATAATCTTCGGCGACGAGCTGGGTTACCTCAACGTGTGGAACATCTTCGGCCTAAGGATCTGGGACCATGCGATGCGGGCAGGGGCCGCCGTCAAGACCACCCCCGCGGTGGCTGGAGAGATGATATTCGCCGCCAACACCATGGGCGACGTCTTCGGTTTCGGGTCGCAACCCGACATGGCCGTCAATTCATCATCGATCGATGTGGAGGACGAGTATCCCCATCTGGGCCAGAGGGTGAACGTGCGGGCGAAGATCTCCAACATCGGGGACAAGACCGCCACGGCGAACGTCTTCATCTACAACGGCACACTGGACGACTGGGACCAGGTGATCAATTCCACCACGATCAACCTGGAGCCCGAACGGTCGACCTTCGTCTACGCTGTCTGGGTCGCCGACGAGGTGGGCAACAGGGCCGTATGGGTCCGCATAACGGACGTGGTCCCCAACGAGAACGATGAGACGAACAACGAGGCCTTGAGGGTGCTGGAGGTGCAACCCCCGGCTGAGGGATGGCTCACAGCCCGCGCGAACGCGACAGGCATAGGTTTCATCGACACAGTGACCCCGGGGAACAACATCACGAAATGGCTCAGGGCCGAGGGATCGGCCCCGGGACCGGGCCTGGTCACCACCATGGCGATGGTCTACTATCCCGTGGGCCAGCGGTTGGTCGCACTCGATAGGTTGATCGGCACCGTGGAGTGGACCCAGGACCTCGGATCCACGGCCACCACGCCCCCTGGAGTTGGCGACGGCGCGGTCTTCGTCGGCACCGACGCAGGGACCCTGATCGCCATGGACCTGGAGGAGGGAACGGTCAGATTCACCCGTCAACTGGATGGGAGGGTCTCGGCGGGTCCGACGGTATCTGGGACGATCGTCCTGGTCGGTACCGACACGGGCGACGGCGGTGGGACGCTGTACGCCCTGGACTCCTTCGACGGTTCGGACCTGTGGGTCCGTGACATGGCGGCCCCCGTGAACGCCCATCCTGCAATTGACAGGGGTGTGGTCTACGCCCTGTCGGACAACGGGGC
>JAUVRF010000201.1 GCA_030597775.1 Methanobacteriota archaeon
CCCCGACGACGATCCGGTATTCGGGGGGATGGACAAGGTGTAGCTGGGGATGATGTAACTTTGGAGCACGTCACGCCAGTGCCCGTCGGATGTACGGTTGATCCTACCTGTGACGTAGCTCTTGTACTCGATGCGGTCCCCCACGTCGAGCCCGTTGTGGTCCTTGTCGTCGATGTTCGTCTCCGCGTCCGTCATTGTGATGTTGGCCTCGGTCAATGTGTTGAAATCCGTGATCAGGTCGATGATTGCCTCCATCAGCATCTGCGACCAGCCCTTGCCGAAGATCCAACCGGTGATCGCGTCGGACAGGCTGATGACCAGGGCTATTATCCACCCCACTACCGGGATTAGACCTATGGCGAACAGGACGACGGCATATACTACCATCATCACCGCGTACACAACACCCATCGCCACCCCAACTGTGCTCCAGTCCATGGATTCAGCAATGGCGAACATGCAGTAGATGGCGATGCCGATGTCAATGACCAGCCCGATCACATCCAGGACCGCACCTATCTTGTTGACTAGCTTCATGAAGCCAGTGTGTACCTTCCCCACCGTCTTGTAGATCTTCGAGAAGCTCTTGAGGGAGGACAAGGGCTCTGTGAACACCTTCGAGAACTTGGTGATCTTCAGGAAGTCGTACGCGGTCTTGCCGACCTGTATGATGGTGGCGAGGGCCTTCATCGCGCTGAGACCCTTCTGCATCACATCCCCGACGACAAGTACGATGTCGTTATCCTCGGGGAACTTCAGGTTGCCAGGGTCCTGATCGCCGATCTTGGTCACGAAGGTCTCGCCAATGTTCCAGGCTGTGAGGAGGGCAGCCGTCACGGCCTTCTCCGTCAGCTCGAGCCCGTAGATGACCTCCGCGCTGGCGTTCTGGACGTATGTGATCACATCGCCGATATCCACAGGCAGGTTCCTGTCGGCCTCGTACCAGGAGGTTCTCAGTGTCTTCGAGGTCTCGGATTCGACAGTGGCGAAATCGATAACGATCTTGCCGCCTGCGCGGCTGGAATCGTTGACCTCGGAAAGGACAATGGCCTTCGAACGGGTTTCCATCGCCATTATGATCGGTCTTATCTCATCCTCGGGGATCTTGTCCTTGGCCTCCTTGATCATCTCGACCATCACGGCCCGGGCCGCGGTGTCCCGGTGCGCGAACTTGGACACGTTGTTGTCCAGGGGGATCTCGTGCTCCTCGAGGAGCGTGTCGATGTCGTCTACGGTCGTGGTGCTATTTCGCAGGAATTGGTACGACAGTCTCAGGTTGGCAGCGATGGTGTGGGTGATGTTGTCTCCGTACAGGACGGCCACGTCGGTCCCGAAGTTCTCCTCTGCCACGATACCGGTGATGGCGAAGTCCTCATAGTAGTACGCCAGGGTGGTGGACTTGGCCTCGACGCCGTGGTTGACCACTGCGAGCAGCTCGTTCCCCGTGCTGGATATGGAGTCCGCGATGATCGTTCCGTTGGTCTGGATGCTCAGGTACTTGCCGTTGTAGGCCCTGAGCAACTTGCGCGCACCTACCTCCTCCACCTCGAAGTATCCCATCTCGTTGAGGGGCTTGGTCCGGGCCACGAGATAGCCCTGGTCGTCTATCGTCAGGGTCCGACCGTCCATGGATTCGAACCCACCATAGTCCTCCCTCGACTCGATCCAGTAGAAGGTCTCCTCCGCTCCCAGGACAGGGCTCTCGGCAACGGCCATGCCCTCATCGTTGACGAAGGTGTACCGGTAGCCGCTCGAGAAGTAACCCAAGGCCATCGAGGTCGAGTCGGAGAGGCCCTTCACCTTCCAGCTCAGCTTGAGGTCGCCACTGATCTGCTGGGGGACCCCGGTCGCCGGGTAGAATATCTTGGCCTTGAAGGCGACGACATTGCCGAACTCCCAGACCGGGAAGACCGGGACGTACATCGTGTCGCCTTGGACGGACAGCCCGTACTCCTCCAGCTCGGGACCGACAGGCAAGGTGTCGGAGGTGAACTCGAGCATCGGGGTGACCCTCACGTCGTCGTCGGAGTTGTCGATGTCCCTCATCATCCCCTCGTTGTCGTAGGGCCAGTCCCAGTGCTGGTCGTACAATCGCATGTTGTCGGGGTTCTTGGTCCTCACCTGGATGGTGAGGTAAACCGGGTTGCCGCTGGTGGACACGTCGAACTGGAAGCTGCTCCTGACGTCCGTGTTGACGTAGGGCGAGATGTCCAGCTCGTCGTAGACGCCGTCGCCATCGTTGTCCCAATCCCACACGTTCGGGATCCCGTCGCCGTCGATGTCACCATCGACGTCGGTGACCTCGTAGTAATCCGGCATCCCGTCATGATTGGAATCGGGCTCCGTCGGGTCCATGTTGTTCATGACCTCTTGGTAGTCGTCGATCCTGTCGAAGTCGGTGTCGGATCTGGTGTAGTCCGTCCCGATGACCCATTCGACGCTGTCAGGCAGGCCGTCGTTGTCCTCGTCGTAGGTGTTCTCCGGGCTCGGCGTCGCATCGATTAGGTCGATGACGAATGCCCTGAGGTTCCTGAACGGTCCCGGGATCTGATCGGGACCCCTGGTCTCGGTATCCAATTCAGGTGTGCCATCGAAGTTGGCCGTCACCGCGGGCATGAACGCCACCGATATCAGCAGGCAGGCGACCACGAGAGCCGTGAGCTTCACGACAGTCCGCAGACCCTTCAAACGATCACCTCCCCGTCATCGATATGTACTGGGATCTCGATGCGCTCCTTCCTCCTCCCCAAAACAAGGGCGGCCCCCAGAAGGGCCAGCGTTCCAATGGCCATGATGGCTCCGGGGCCTGGCACTCCGGACTTCTTCTCCCCGTCGACGGTGCGGGTCCGCTCGTTGTCGTACCCGACGCAGGGCCCGGTGGCATCGAAACCCCACGGATCTGTACCTTCGAAGCTGTAGGTGTGATCGCCCTTCTTCAGTGTGGTTGAGAAGGTGTATACGATACCGTCCGTGGCCTCGTTGTCCGAGGAGTCTGGGGTCATTGTGTGCGTCTCGCCGTCCAGGACTAGGTTCACCGTGCCTATCTCCCCATCAGCGTCGGTGAAGGTCACGTCGAACTGGAATGATGTCGCCGTGTGGCCCTCGGGCGGGTTCACCTTCCCCAAGGTGAGGACCGGAGGCCGGTTGCTGGTGACGATGGTGGCCGTGATGGAGGCTGATGCGCTGTTCCCGACGGCGTCCGTCGCAGTCAACGTCAACAGCACCTCCATCGGGTTGTCGAAGGTGTACCTCAGGACATCGCCATCGATGGTCTGCGCTTCGTCGTCTACGGTGAAGGTCCATACGAAGTCGGTAATGCCCTCGTTGTCGTAGGAGGTGGAGCCGTCGAAGGTGACCTCCGTATATTCCACAGCCTCGATGTCCTCTCCGATGTAGACCACGGGTGGTATGGTGTCGAGGAGGATCTCTCTGGGTAGCGTGGCCCGACTCGGGTTCAGGGCGGCGTCGATGGCCCTTACAGACAGGTAGTTACTGCCCTCGAGCAGCTCGATGCCCACCGTGAATCTCCCCACCTCGTCGGCCTGTATCAACCCGGCCATGTACTCGCCCAGGTACACCTCCACCGATGATCCTGGTTCGGCCACGCCAGACACCTCCAGCGTGGGTTCGTTGGTCATGGTGGGCAACTCGTCCAGCTCGGGTTCCAGGGGCGGGACGGTGTCGAGCACCACCTCCACCTCCGTGCACCTGGGACCGACGTTCAGGGCCCTGTCGGTCGCCTGGGCGCAAATCATGTTCTTGCCCTCCATGAGGGTGACCCTGGCGCTGAAGCCGACGTACATAATGGACTCGGTGGTGGCGGCCTCCTCACCATCGATGAAGATGGCAACGGCCGACCCGCCCTCCGCGATCCCGGTGATGGTGAGGGTGACCTTCCCCGTGATTGCCGGTAGCGGGTCCAGTATCGTTGCATCGGGGGTTATGGTGTCCAGCACGACGATCACCTCGCGGGAGAACGTACCCTTGTTCCCCGAGGGGTCGGTGGCCCTGGCCGAGATCACGTTCGGTCCCTCGGTGAGGTTGATGTCCAGGGTGAACCTCTTCTCCTCGTTCGCGACGGTGGTGCCTACCTCCTCTCCGTCTATGTAGATGGCCACCATCGTACCCGGCTCCGAGAGGCCTGACACGGTCAGCTGGGCCTGGTTGGTGTAGGGAGGCAGCTTGTCGAACAGGGGCCTGTTCGGCGGTGTCACGTCCGGAGTGTCCACCTTGATGGTGGGTGAATGAGGCGATTCATTCGGTGCCTCGTCGAATGCGGACACCGCGAAGAAGTACGTGGTCTCGCTGATGAGGCCGTTGACCTGGAACAGGTTCGAACTGACGCCGTTCGACGGGCTCACCTTCACCCACGGGCCGGTCGGTCCCACCCCCGTGTCGTTCATGTAGATGTGGTAGCCCACCAGATCCTCGTCGGGCACGGCGGTCCAATCCAGCTCGCAACTGAA
>JAUVRF010000213.1 GCA_030597775.1 Methanobacteriota archaeon
ATCGACGAACTGAGGTGGGCGCTGCACAACTCCACCGGCGAGGAGGTAGCAAGCGGTCCCGTCGACCTCATGGTCAATGGCAAGTGGAGTACCGTCATCGACCTCACCAGCAACATGCAGTACGTCTTCCTCTGGCCCTACGACAGGGCGGGGAACAACGACAGGATCCCCACCCGGGCCATCCAGGTGGATGTCCCCTACCCCCTGCTCACCATCGTTCGCCCCGAGAACGGCATGGTGACCAACATCACCCACGTGACGGTGGCGGGCTCTGCGGACTGGTACGCCGACCGGGTCGAGATCCAGGTGGTGGGCCGTCAGAAGGTCCACTCAACGCCAGTGGTCCGGGGCCACTTCTCCATGGTGCTGGAGATCCCCGAGGAGGGTCTGAACCAGCTGCTGGTGACCAGCTTCGATCCCTTCGAGGGGACGGACACCAAGCTCGTCCGCGTGTTCAAGGACAGCATCGCTCCGGAGCTCTGGTTCGCCACCCTCGACGAGACCTCTATCAATCACGTCAACAACCCATCCCTGGTCGTTGCGGGCAGGACCGACGACCTCCGCGCCGTGATCAGGGTGAACGGCCAGGACGTCGGCCTGCTGGGAGACAGTACCTTTGCCACCACCGTTCACCTCCTCGAGGGGGAGCAGGTCGTCCGTGTCAGCGCGGAGGACAGCGCGGGGAACGTCAAGCAGTGCGACTTCCAGGTCATACTCGACACCCGGCGACCGGTCCTGACCCTCATCAGCCCCGAGGTCAATCCATTCTGGTCCAACAAGGACATGGTGCTCGTCAAGGTGGGACTGGACGAACCCGTCGCCTCCGCCGAACTGGACGGTGAACCCGTGACCGTGACGGACGGCGTCATCTCCAAGTCCATAATGCTCGGGGAGGGACGGACCGACCTGATGTTGCAGGTGGAGGACCGTGCGGGCAACGAGGCGACCCTGTCCATCATCCTGTTCCTGGACAAGGACATCCCCGTCCTCACCATCGTGTCGCCCCGTGAGGGGACAATCGTGAACAGCACCGCGGTCCCCATCGTCGTCGTGACCAGCGAGATCGGTTGCACGATATCCGCCGACGGGATGACCATTGACGCCAGCGAGGTCAGCAACGGGCGGTTGATGGGCACCATGTATCTCGTTCCCGGTGAGGGGAACCGGAAGATAATCATCATCATCATCGATCGCGCCGGGAACACCCGTGAGAAGGAGCTGACACTGCAGATCGATACCGTCAAGCCCTCCATCGAATTACCTGGTCTCTACAATGGGAAGGCGGTCACCACAGAGCCCTTGAAGATCAAGGGCTACACCGAGCCGGGTTCCAAGGTCGTCTACGTCAACGGCGAGATGGCGACGCTGGCCCCCGACGGTGAGTTCACCATCACCATCGAGCTGAAGGAAGGATCGCAGACCATCAAGGTGCTCGTCCTCGACCGGGCGAACAATCAGGGCGAATCCGCCGTCTCCGTCAAGGTGCTCGGGGCCCCCGACTTCGAGGTGCCCGTGGGCGCCCTCGCCGCTGGGACCATCCTACTGACCATGGGAGCCATAGTGGCCGCCACCGAGGTAGGTCGGTGGTCGATCTTCGTCCTGTTCCTGCCCCTCTACACCAAGCTACGAAAGGAGAACATCCTCGACCAGCGCACCCGCGGTCTCATCGAGGGTTACGTGACTGCGAATCCGGGGTGCAACTACACCATCATACGGGACAACCTGGACCTGGCCGATGGCACCCTGACATACCACCTTCAGGTGCTGGAACGGGAAGGCTACGTCTACTCGATCCGTGAAGGCCTGTTCAGGTGCTTCTATCCCCAGGGCGTGCCGCCCCCCAAGCGGGGCAAGCTACACCTCAGTGACACCCAGGCGGACATCGTCCGCATCGTCAAGCGCATCCCCGGCATCACCGTTGGCGAGATCGCCTCGGCGATGAACCGGCGGCCCAACGTCATCTCCTACCACCTCAAGCTCCTCAAGGAGGGCGGGCTCATCAGGATGGAGGAGGACGGTCGCCACGTCCGTATCTATCCGATAGACACGGCCGTCGCCATGATCTGACGGGCCATGCCGCGCGGCGGCCCCGCTGCCTGCTGTCCGCTGCCCGTTGCCCGTTGCCGCTACCTCAGTCCTCAAGGCCAGAGGAGGGCATCTTCTCGACCTTGTCGCCCTCTCCCACCAGCTTCTCGATGCGCAGCTCTGCCTCGGTGAGCCGTTTCTGGCAGACCTTGGTCAGCTGCGTGCCCTCCTCGAACAAACGGAGGGATTCATCCAGTGACAGCTGGCCGGATTCCAACCTCTGGACGATCTCCTCGAGACGCTTCAGAGAGTCCTCGTAGCTGTTCCCCTCTTCATCGGGGGCGGTTCCGGTATTCTCATCGTTCATGTTCATGACCTCTTCATCGATCGTCATCCGGGCGCACCCGCTCGGCCCGGGCGTCAACCCTGCCGTCGGACAACACCAGCTCCATCTCGTCCCCGACCTTGACCCCGTCGACGCTGTGTACCAGATGGCCCTTGGCGTCAAGTGCCAGGGCGTAACCACGTCGCAGCGTGCCCCGCGGGCTCAGGGCGACCAGCCTCTCCCAGGCCGCCTCCAGGCGGGTCCGCTCCACCTCCATTGAATGGTGTGCGGTCGTGACGAGGCGGTGGGCGACCTCGTCCAGCCTCTGCTGGCGGACCTCGGTCATGTCCAGTGGACGGCGCATCACCGGGCGGACCGTCAGGCCCTCCAACCTCTCACGCTCCCTGGCCAGACGGCGCGTGATCATCGAGAGCAACCTCTCCCCGTGGGCCGTCAACATCCTTCTCTCGTCCAAGAGGTTGGGCACGACCATCTCGGCCGCCGCCGACGGGGTCGGCGCCCTGCAGTCTGCGACGAAATCGGAGATGGTGAAGTCGGTCTCGTGACCCACCGCGGAAACGACGGGCACGGGAAAGGCCACGATCCGCCTGGCCAGCGCCTCGTCGTTGAAGGGCCACAGGTCCTCGAAGGACCCACCGCCCCTGCCGATGATGACCACGTCCACATCCCCCAGGGAGGCGAGGTGGTCAAGGCCCGAGATCAGCTCGGGTACGGCCCTGTCCCCCTGGACGGACGCGTGGGCCAGTGTCACCCTCACGTGTGGATACCTGCGCCTTACGACCCTCACGATGTCGTGGAACACTGAACCCGTCGACGAGGTCACGACCCCGATGCGTCGAGGCAGGTAGGGCAGGCCCCGCTTCCTCTCCTCTGCGAACAACCCCTCCTTCTCCAGCCTCTCCTTGAGTTCCAGGAATCTCTGGTAGAGGTCGCCGACGCCACGTCGGACGATGGAGTCCGCTATCAACTGGTAGCGTCCCTGGGGTTCGTAGACGTCGATGCGACCGGACACGACGACCTGGTCCCCCTCCTTGACGTCCGCACCCTGGGCCCGGGCACCCCTGGCGAACATGACGCACGACATCTGGGCATCCTCGTCCTTGAGGGTGAAGTACAGGTGGCCCCGGTTGGACAGATTCACATTGGACATCTCACCGGCCACGCTAAGGTCCTGCAGGGAGGGCTCGGAGGTGAGAAGACCCTTGATCACCCGGGTGGCCTCGAGGACCGACATTGGTTCGGGTCCGTCGGCGGGAGGCGTGTGCACGGGAGGATCAGCGGCCCGGGCCTCCCCTGGTCCGGGAGCGTCCTTGCCCTTCCCGCCCTCAACGTATGACCCGAGACTGCGTTGACCGAAACCCATCGAACTCGGACCGCTATCGGCCTCGCCCCTTATAAACATCTGAGGGTGGGGGCCAGTGAAGGTGCTTCGTGGTCATCTTTATTAGGCGTTGATGGTATCGACTGGCCGTGATGGCACGGTGCCCTGGCTGCGGTAGCTTCGTCGAGGACCCCGGGACCTCCGACACCATAAGGTGTGCCAAGTGCGACACGGAGATCCCATCCCTCACCAAGGACCTCGCAAAGGCGGAGAGCCCCTATCTGAGAAGGATGGCCTCGCAGCCCCAGAGCCCGCCTCCCCATGGTGGTCCGCCCCCACAGGACCCCCCTCCCGATCCCCCGCCCCAAGGACGACCTCCCGCCCATCCCCCACCCCAGGGCCCACCCCCTCCCCAGCAATACCCCCCCGCCCATCCCCCACCCCAGGGCCCGCCTCCTCCCCAGCAATATCCCCCCGCCTATCCCCCTCCAGATCAACAACATCAAGGCCCTCCCCCCGTACACCGGCAGCCATATCAGGGGCCTCCCCCCCAACAACCGGGGCAGCACCCCCCGGGGTACCCCCCATCGACCTACCCTCAATCCCAA
>JAUVRF010000576.1 GCA_030597775.1 Methanobacteriota archaeon
ATTTCACCGACCGGTTCGACTGGGACCACTACAGCGAACACAACACTGAATGGCAGTGAACGGGCGCAACCCTTAAGGGCAAGTCCCTCGATGACCCTTTTAGATGGTTATCATGCAAGAGCTCGCAGACCTCGACCCCAGCATGAGCATGTCGAGGACAGTGGAGGTCCTAACGAAGGCCCTGGACGCCATCCCGTACGAGAATGGCAAGTCCCTGCAGCTCTCCGGTGACCAGGGACAGCTGCTGGACCTGGTGACCGACAAGATCGCCGAGGCCGAGGGCTACTTCGACCGGCCGGTGGACGAGCCCGAGATCTACCGGCGGCTGGTGGCCATCGGTGGCGTCAGCGGCCGCGACGACCTGGTGGACCGCTTCGGGAAGCGCACGGCACAGATCGAGGCGGCGGAAATGGAGTTCCAGGCCCGCCTCCATGCCTTCTTCGGCGCCACCAGCCAGGCGATCGTCCTGTTCCAGCACGCCGTCGACCTCACCCCGGAGTTCACCGAGGCCGTGGACGGACTGGGCCGCGCGGAGAGGCGCGTTGAGAAGTCCAGGAAGAAGTGCGACTCCCTCAAGGCCAACACCCAGGCCAAGTCATCCTCCGCCAAGGCCTGGATGGACTACGGTGCGGCCATGGCGGACCTGGACCACCTGGAACCGGCCCTGCAAAGCTACTCCAAGGCGGTCGAGCTCGCCCCCACCGATCCCGCCGCCCTGTGCAAGAAGGGCGGGATACTGGCCTCCATGGGCCGCGTCGGGGAGGGCAAGGAGTGCTTCGAGGCGGCACAGGCGATAGAACCCAACAGCCTGAATGCGAAGCGCGGCCTCAATTACACCAGCTACATACTGGAGCGATCCTAGACATCCTGGGTCGGGTGCACTCAACCGAACAGTGTGTCCAGAAAAGGTGGATACACGAGGTCCTGGGTCTCTTCAATGACTACAGGATACGGTACTACCGTGGCGAAAGCGTCCCCTTCCGATAGGCCACATAAACCTTGGCGAAGAAGTGTGCAGGAGAGCCCGGTGCGGGAGATCCGCACGCCGGGTTCGACGAGGCGGGAGATGGAAACCTGGGGCCGACGAAGGTGGAATACAGCGCCCTAAGACGGGCCCACGGTCGGGAACCCCAAGGCGCCATCTCTCGACCCTACCGAATGGAGGGCTATTGTTTTGAACAAGTAGATAGGATGAAAGCCAGCTCCGTCCATCAGGAGGAATGAAGGATGGGACGAAGCCGTGGCCGCCGAAGCATGCTTGGGACCATGATCCCGTTCGTAGATTGGCGGCCGTCGACCCACTATCTTGTGCCTAGAGCACGGAGAGAAGAGTGTCGGGTTCCGTGGCTTCGTCTCATCCTGACCCACCCACGGGAGGTGGTCTGACGTATGTAGGGATAGACGCACATAAAAAGATGTGCCACGCGACCGTGATGTCGTCCGATGGCACTGTAGTGAGCGAGCACAGGTTCTCGACGAACGTGAAGTACCTGGAGACCTTCGCCCAGGGCCTCGACAGGAGCTGCGCCTTCGCCATCGAGGCCGGGACCGGTACGAAGCGCCTGTACTGGGCTCTCAAGGGTATGGGCCGGGAGGTCCACATGGCCCACCCCCTCGAGGTCCGTCGGATGATGGGTACGAAGAAGAAGACGGACCGGGCGGACAGCGCTTTCCTTGCGAACCTGCTGAGGATGGGCAGCCTCCCCGAGTCGTACGTCCCGGAGCCCGAGGACGACGAGACGAGGCAGCTGCTCAGGTACAGGATCGACCTTGGCAAG
>JAUVRF010000479.1 GCA_030597775.1 Methanobacteriota archaeon
ACGAGGAATGGGGTGAGGTCACGGTCGAGTCCACGGGCTCTCTGAACATCGGACCCGGTGGGCACCTTGTCGCGGACAGCCTGTTCCTGGAGGGCAACGCGGTCCTCATCGTGAGAAGCGGGGTCATCGAGATATCCCCCACCTCCTACCGCGAGACCGCCGGGATCTACGGCAGGTGCAGCTGGTTCGAACTGTCCTCCAGGTCCCGAGTGGTCATCCATGGCACCGATGGAGGGTACGACCTGCCCACGAGCAGGGGGACCTCAACGGGGATCGATGTCGTCTCGTCCCGTACGGTCATCCTCGTGGCCTCCTCCATCGACATAAGGGCCGGGGACGGGTTCTCCTCCCCCGAGACGTTGACGGACTCCGACCTTCTCGGCGATGCCTTCGCCGGGGGGAGCGCCAGTTTCAAGATCTTCAACGAGAACCTGTACGACATCATGCTCCTGACGACCATGAGGATCGATGTCCGCGCCGGGAACGGCGGGAAGGCATCTGACGGCAAGCCTGCCCCCCCAGGCGGTCCTATGGGAACCTCTAAGGGACTGTGCGGGGGCTACACACGGGGCGGGGACGTGGGAGAGCTCGTGGGCTCGGGTGGCAATGCCACGGTGGCCCTGTTCTCGAACACCATCACGATGAGCGATGCCGTCATCAATGTCTCCGGTGGTCGTGGTGGCGATGCTGGCGACGGTGGGGGCACCGGGAACGGCAGCTACGCGGGTGGAGGAGGTGGCGGTTACACTGGTGGAGACGGCGCCAGCGGCTTCAATCCAACGGATCCCGCTGGCAACGGAGGGTCGGTCTCGGGCGGGGCAGGCAGGGGGGGAAGCATCGACCGCCTGGTCGAGGCCACGGTCCTCGAAAGGGTGGGCTCTGACATCCTGATGAACGCTGGTCGTGGCGGCTCCGGAGGAGACGGAGGCAGCCCCCATGGAGACGGGGGCGGCGGCGGTGGCGGCTATTCGGGCGGTGGCGGAGGAGGCCACCGGTACATGCCCGGCGGCGAGGGGGGAAACGTCTCGGGCTCCGTCGGTCGCGGAGGGGACGTGGATGCCCACGTGCTGTCCTACGGTTCCATCCGCTTGGAATCCGGCAGGATCCTGGCCATCGCTGGCGACGGTGGCAACGCGGGCAATGGCGGAGATGCCGGCCCCGTGGCCGGTGGCGGCGGCGGAGGCTACAGCGGCGGAGGGGGCGGAAGCAAGGGCGATCTCCTCGGCGCAGGACCCGGCCTGGCAGGCGGTCCCAGCGGTATCGTGGAGGACCTTGTGGGTACCGGAGGCCGCGCGAGCCTCACCATCGAGACCCCCAGGTTGATCACCACGGCCTCTATGTACAACGTCATCGGAGGCTCGGGCGGGTCTATCGGATCCGGAGGGGAGACCACCTACACCCAAGAGGGCCATGGGATCTGTGGCGGCGGAGGCGGGGGCTATGCCGCGGGTGGCGGTGGCGGTGCGGGCAACGGTGGCCAGGAATTCGGACCGGGAGGCAAGGCACGGGCCGTCCTTGCCGACGTGGGCGACGGTGGCAACGCGAACCTGGACATCCAGTGCGATCGCCCGTCCATCCACCGGAACACAATGGTCCACGTGAGGGGCGGAGGTTGGGGGTCGACCGGTTCGCCCATCTTCGAGGATCCCCAGGGAGGGGGGTTGGCCCGGTCCGCCAAAAGAGGGATGCTCCTGGAGCATATACCCATGAGCGAGACCATCCTCCTGAGCCCCACCCACAGGGGCGAGGTCCCGAACCCGCCAAGGCTCGAGTGGATGCCGGTCCTGAGGTCCACTACCAACGGGGACGTGGACCACTACCTGTTGACGCTGGCGATGGCCACGGCCTTCTCGAAGAACGTCACCTACAGGGAGTTGGACAGGCCAGAGCTGCACAACCCCGATATGGGCATGGGCACCTACTTCTGGAAGGTGGTCGTGGTCTACTATGGCCCTCCTGCCGCATGCGGACCCGAAACCCAGGCCAGGTCATTCCGGTACTGGAACGAGCCCCCCAGCATGGACCTCACTCACACACTATCGATACCCGAGAGACAGGTCTACTCGATCTACCTGGGGGCCTACGTACACGACCCGGACACCCACCCGGACTTCATCACCATCGAGATGGACCACCACGGGGTGCAGTCCATAAATGGCCTGTTCGTGCTGTTCGAGTACAACAGGTGGGAGCCGGACCATGCCATCGCATACACCCTGTCCGACGGCAACAGCAAGGTGAGGGGCTTCATCTACATCAAGGTGATCGACTACAACGACTCCCCC
>JAUVRF010000011.1 GCA_030597775.1 Methanobacteriota archaeon
CGTTATCCCTCATGTTGAGGAATTACACCCCGCCCGTGAGGCGGGAAGGAAAGAGGTGAAGAGAATGGCAGTAGACCCGATATGCAAGATGGATGTCGACCCGGAGACCGCCCAGTGGTCGTCGGAATACGACGGAAAGACGTTCTACTTCTGCGCCCCTGGCTGCAAGGCGATGTTCGACCGGGACCCAGCGAAGTGGGCTGGCCACGGCCACTGATACTGCGGCCACCGAGGGGCGTCTGGCGGGGAAAGGGCCTGGGCGAGGCCTAGGCCGTCCTTCCAGCACATCTGGAGGCCGCCGATCAGGGCTTCTTGCAAGACGAGAACGGATGGAATGGTTCACGAGCAACGCGAGAGGCCGACCACAAATGGCCGTTCCAGGGAGAGGTATCCGAAGCCCGGTCCATTGGATGGGAATAGCAACGTCCGGTTTACGATTGTAATAATTTCAACGGTGTCCGTTTCTTTTTGTAAATCGACAATCCAATGGATGACCCCAGCTATATGTACACTCGATGAACGACCTATGGTGCAGCGGAGACAAATCCCTCTGCTCGATATCAATGGCAGACAGATCGAGCACGGGGTCGGAATGTACTTCCCCTCCTGCTATGCATGGTATGGTCCCTCAAAAGCCAGAAGGAAAATTCGTAGGTGAGTTCTAAGATGAGAATGAACAGATTGAGCGTTATACTTGTGATCATTATCGGTCTTATGTTCAGCGGCTCCGCCATCGCTGACGAGGGCGACGATGACCACATGGACGACCATGACATGATGGGCTCGTGGGGGATGACATACTCCGCGTTCTGGATGCTCGCGTTGGTAGTTGTGATCGCCATCATCACCGTTGTGCTTATGAAAGTGCTCGTCAGCGAGCCAGAGCGTCCGACGTACAGGGCTCCCAGCAATGCCGAGTTCCTCCTCGATGAACGATATGCGCGAGGGGAGATCGATACGGAGGAATACCTCCGAATGAGGCACATGATGGGTCGCTGACAACAGGGACCAACCCGCACAGGGAAGATGATAGTACAGATCCTAGAAACTGAAGAAATTGCCAAGACCCAATGAGATAAGGAGGTTATTATATCTACACCAGTGTCGCGAGATGCGATTATTGTGGCTCCAATCTGAGCAGTGACCACCCGATCAGGCGGATGTTCAGCCAGTTCTGCTCCATGGATCACGCCATAGAATGGGAGATCAGGAAGGCGATGGACGTTCATTGACGCCAGAGGCGGCGAGAACGACCTGGTGGACTTGAGTACCAAGAGTCTAATCCTCACCAAGAACGAGGAGATACACCCCCCAGCGAGGCAGGAAGGCAGGAGGTGAACCGAATGGTAATTGATCCGATATGCAAGATGGAGGTCGACCCGGCCACTGCCAAGTGGACCTCCAAGCACGACGGAAAGAAGTACTACTTCTGCGCCCCTGGCTGTAAGGCGATGTTCGACCAGGACCCGGTCAAGTGGGCCGGCAAGGGAACCGAGACCCACACTGGCCACGGCCACGGCCATGGCTGCTGCGGTGGCCATTGAGGTCCGCCGATCAACATCGCCACCGTGGGGACCGCAGCCATAATCCCGCTCCCCATGGTAAAGGCGACAAACCACAAGCAGGGTGACGCACTCAGGTTTCAGGAGAGTCCTTGCCAGGGGCGTCCGCCCCTTCACCTTCAGCGAGGCTATCCCTCTCCTCATCCCCTTCCTCCTCGCCCTTCACCAGCTCGGGGATACGCTCGGCTACCCTGAAGGCGGCAAAGTTCTCGAAGAAGTTGTAGTATATCCAGGTGAAGAAAATGATGATGCTCACACTCATAGCTGCGTAGCCAGCGAAGCTGAGAAGGAAATCCAGGGAGGTGACCTCCTTCACGGCCAATCTCAGGATAAGTATGATCGTGCCAGCGGCGAAGAAGGTCCTGATCAGCCTGCTCTGGAAGCCCTTGTAGATCTTGAATTCCTTCACTGGCCCCTCGATCCTAACGTTCAGACGGAGGTATAAGAGGGTCGGCAGGATGATGAGGGGCACTATTATGTTGGCGTTGGTGAGGAGGCTCAGTATCTGGCTCGGGTCGATGGCGTCCTTGATGAAGGGGTTGAGGCTCAAGGTGACGGCAATGAGGAGGCTGATCATGATCTGCCACGAGATCGCATGGTAGAACCGCGACCAGGGAAAGGCCTCCTCCTTCACAGGCCGATCGAGTGACAGGGTCCCCGTGTCCAGGTTATCCGGGATGAGCATGAACCATTCCAGAAATCGAGCTTCCCTTTCCTCGCTGGTCGTGATCCCCCTGATACGCCGGATCAATACAGGGGTGAGACCCACCTCGAACATCACCACAGCCCCCACGAACCCCATGCCGATGACCAGATAGCCCAGGAAGCTCACAAGAACAGCTAGGAAGAACCCGATGAACAAAAGGTTCAAGACGACTATCACTTCTACATTCGAGAGCGGTTCCGATGGTGGGTCGTCGGAGGCGTCCTCGAAATCAAAGCCGACGGTGATGGAGAAGATCATCACGGAGATGATACTGAAGACGACCGCGATCTTCACCATGTTGATGATGATGCGACGTGCCGGAACGATCCCCTTTCCCCAGAACCTGCGGGTGAACACGAACCCAGCGAAAAGGCTGGCGAACAAGATACCAGATAGGATGTTAGTACCAAAGGTCCACATGCTCCAATCATTGGTCCAGAGGGCTGTCGCGATACTAATGCCCCAGAAGAAGGAGAGTACCCCCAGGTAGATGTACAGCAGCTTTCGCTCCTTTACATCCCAGAGGTCCAGGAACTCGGACATCTTGGTCTTGGCCACTGCCTTCTCCGCCTCCCTGCGTCGGATACCCGAGGTCGATATAAATAAAGTTCCACACGTGCCCACACCCTCCTGGCATGGCCAGGTCCGCCCTATCGCCCGTGAGAACCGGGTAAGAACAGTTAAGTCCCGCAGCGTCACAAGAAGGGACCCCTGGTAGCATGGCCTTCAAGATGTTCGGCCGTAGGCGTGACCGCCGAAAGATCGACGCGGACCTCATCGAGATGGGGCCGGTCAAGGAGGAGCCCCCCAAGGACCCGCCCGCGCCCGGGCAACCGGTCCCCTTCGAGGCCAGCCTCTGGCTCAAGGAGGAGGGCGAGGGCGGTTCGGTCTACCAGCGCGGCGCTGCGGACATGGCATCCCCCAAGGAAATAGAGCGGGAGCACGAGCTGGGCAAGCTGATAGAGCCCGAGGAGGTCCACGTTCTCCAGATCCCGGACCAGGAGAGGGCACCACCGGCGCCCAGCATCGCGTGCCCGGGCTGCGGTTTCTCCATGACGATGCCCTGGGGACGACCCGTTGTCGTCACCTGTTCCAAGTGCGGGACCACCAGGACCATCAGGTAGGGTCGGCATCCCTGAGACCGATCCACGCGGTCACGGACCCGAACCTTTCTCGAACATCCATCAGAACAGGCCGAACATCAGGCTCGCGAAGATCAGGTTGATCGCTATGAAGACAACTGCCAGGACGATGCCCACAATGCCGAGCTTGACCCCGGTATCGGCCTTCAAGAGACCCTTCTGCTTGTCCTGGTTGCCCAGGTAGACCGCGACGACGCCCATGATGAGACCGATGACGCTCATGAAGAAGGCCATCACGATGGAAATGATGCCCAGGTAGTAGGCGCTGGACGTGGGGACATGCCCGTAGGGTGGAGGATACATGCCCGGTGGATACGGTTGTGCGTACGGGGGTGGAGGCTGTCCGTAGGCTGGTGGAGGTGGCTGCCCGTAGGCCGGTGGAGGCTGCTGTCCGTAGGCTGGTGGAGGTGGCTGCCCGTAGGCCGGTGGAGGCTGCTGCCCGTACGCTGGTGGAGGTGGCTGCCCGAAGGACGGCGGGGGTTGCTGAGAGGGCTCTGCGGGCGGGCTCATGGATGCGGGCTCATATGATTCGGGGGGAAGTGGCGCGCCGCAGTTGGGGCAGTAGATCCCTTGGCCGTAGGTCCCGCAGGATTTGCAGTTGGTCATGTCGTTCGAACCTCCAGTGCGACCCGTGGAAGGTCCCCGGGCCTACCATGTGGAATATTCCTATCATCTAATATCGTTTCGGGCAGTTCGGTCACCGAACCCCATATCTGCCCGGACCGGGATGTCCCTCCCAGAGCGTGTTCTCCATGACCGAGTTCGAGTTCCGCACGCTGGCAGACACGACGGACGGGGAGATCTACGACGCCTTCTGCGAGGCCTTCTCCGATTACCTGGTGCAGATGGACATGCGTCCCGGGAGGTTCAAGGCCATGAGCACGAGGAGGGGATACGACCAGCGTATATCCATGGGCGCCTTCCATGGCGACCGGCTGGTTGGCTTCATCCTCAATGGCCTCCGCCAGTGGGACGGGCGGCTCACCGCCTACGATGCCGGCACCGGGGTGGTGCCGGAGTTCCGGAAGAGGGGCATCACCACCAACCTCTTCGGGAAACTGCTGGACATCCTTAAGGCCGAGAGCGTGGAGGTCTATCTGCTGGAGGTCATCAAGGAGAACGACCCCGCAAGGGAGCTGTACCTCAAGCTGGGCTTCCAGATATCCAGGGGCTTCTCGTGCCACCAGGCCCAGAGGGAGGACCTCAGGACCGAGGGCGAATGCCCAGCCCCCATCGAGGAGGTGTCCGTAAATGACCTGGACTGGGACGCGCTCCGCCGAATGTGGGACTTCCCGCCCTCGTGGCAGAACTCCATCGACTCGGTCATGGCCGTCCCGGACACCTTCGCCGTCGTCACCGCCCACGTGGGCGAGGACCTGGCGGGCTACGGCATCATCGAGATCGGGTCCGGGGACATCCCCCAGATAGCCGTCGCGCCCGACCAGCGGGGCAAGGGCATCGGCCGGTGCATGATGGCCAGGCTGGCCGCCCTCACCCCCTCCGACAGGTTCGCCATGATCAACGTGGAGGAGGGAAGCGGGCCCACGGGGGAGTTCGCGGAGGCCGTGGGCATGGGCCATTACACCGCCCAGCACGAGATGAAGCTGGAGCTGTGACGATCCCGGGGGAGCGCGGCGCACCATCTGCCAACGATTATATATCCCCAGCCACCTTAGTCGCCAGCATCCGGGTTGAGGTGACTGATTGAAGAGGTCCTGGTCAATTGGCATCATGGCGATCGTCGCCCTACTCCTAGCGATGCTGGCGTCCGCTGGGGATGGCGAGGCCGCGGAGCTGGGGGTGGACCTGCAGCTCACTGACCCGGTGTCCATCAAACCCTTCGAGCCCCCGCTGCCGGTCCTGTTCAACTTCACGGTGGAGCATACCGGCACAGCCATGACGGAGTGGGTGAACATACGGGTCCTCAACGAATCATCGTCATGGACCCACCGGCTCGATGCCAACACCCGGCGCGGACCCCTCCACTCCACATCGACCCTCAGGTTCCTCCTGGACGAGGGGGAGGTGGCGACACTGACCGTGGGCCTCAAGCCCGACACCGCCACCGCGGCTGGGACCTACATGCCCGTCATCCGGGCCGACGTGGTGGCCGATCCCGACCTCTGGGACGCCCTCGAGGTGGGCGTCGTCGTGCCCCGGTTCGTAAGTATCGATCTGGATGCGGTCCTCCCTCCCGGGGGCGAGTACACCATCACACCCCCTGGCACCGTGGGGGTCGTCATCGACCTGTACAACACGGGCAACGGAGAGGACCGGTTCCTGCTCAAGGCCTGGACCACGATGTCCACCCGGGGATGGACGGTGTCCATCACGGAGGGTGCCGATGCCATGGGATGGACCCCGGACCTTGCCGCGGACCCGAACGGGACGGAGCCCCACAGGGTCGTGGTGAAGGTACATGTACCCGGGGATGCGAGTCCCAACCTCCTCGGCCACGTGTCCCTCGAGGCCACGTCCTTCTCGGACCCCTCCGTCAGCGAAGGGTCCGGCCAGGTGCCAGTGAGGGCCCTCCAGGTCTACGATTTCGGGGTCGCCGTCATCGGTCCCGACAGCCTCTCGGGACAACCGGGCAGCAAGCTCGAATTCCAGCTCCGGGTGACCAACAGGGGCAACGGCCCGGACACCTTCCACATCTACCCTGTCTTCGACGAGGACCTGGCCCCCGGGTTCGAGTCCCACGCGAGTCCGGACACCGTGGCCCTCGGGGCCGGGGAGAACACGACATTCAGGCTCGTCGTGGACGCGCCCTTCGGGGCCGCCAAGGGCTCGTACACCTTCGCGGCGGAGGTCCGTTCATCCAACCTGGCACTGAACCCAATCCTCAGGAACGTGAAGATGCAGATCGAGCAGTCCTTCGTCCTGGGCCTGACAACGGACAGCCCCTCCCTGTCGGCGGACCCCGGGGACCGGTTGACCTACGACCTGCAGGTGCGGAACGTGGGCAACGGCCTGGACGCGGTGGTGCTGGAACTCGTGGGCTCCCCCGCCCAGTGGCTCACCTACATACAGCCCACAACGTTCCCGCTGGTGCCGGGCGAGAGGGCGGATGTGGAGGTGATAGTGTACGTGCCGGACGTCCTCGAGGATGCCGCCCGGTCCTCATATCCCCTCACGGTGTGGGCCAACAGCACCAGGAGCGATGCGAAGGCCAGGCTCGAGCTCCAGGTGGTCATCTCGCCGTTCAACAGGCTCGAGTGGATATTCGGCAACCGGACCATGACCTCTCCCGATGAGCCCGTGGCCGAGGAGGGGACGCTGAGGCCCAAGCCCTCCATCGACCTCTTCAACACCTCCACGACCACCTTCGAGCTGGTCCTGTGGAACATGGGCAACACCGACGACAACGTGAGCATCGAGGCCGAAGACGATGACCCCAGGATGGCGGTCCACGTGGTGCCCTGGGAGTCCCTCGTCCGGCCGGGTCAGGAGCTGGTCGTCTCCGTCACCATCGTCGTGGTGGACAACATCCTCCCGGGGGAGCACCGGTTCTGGCTCAACGCCCTGTCCCAGGACGCCTCCGTCGCCACGAGGGCGCTCCCCGTCGAGTTCGACGTGGTCCCGGTGTTCAACCCAGGGGATTTCGCGGACAAGCAGTACGGCGATCCCCTGAACGACGACTACACGTACCGTTACACCACGGATGGCGTGGACGGCCCCGTGACACGCAGCTCTGGCAAGGCAGGCAGTGTCCCGGTCATCGACATAATCTCGGTGACGGCGGTCCTGGACCTGGAGACCAGCACGGTGATCGTGACCCTTGAGCTCAAGGGCCTGGCGACGGAGAGCGAGGGCGTGGTCTACGTGGTCCACTTCGTGAACGGGGACCATCAGCTGACGGGCCCCCTGGTCGACCCCCGGGCCCATCATACAGAGGGCGAGTTCGTCTGGTCATCCCACGACGCGGGCAACTCCACCTTCTGGATGTCCCTGGCAGGGGGAGTGATGGGCTCACGCGTACCGGTGACCACCATGGACGTGGAGGTGCTGGCCGACAAGGTGTACTTCCACATCGGTGTCCGGGACCTCCGGCTCGCGGGGGTGGAGCCCGGCTCCGATATCCGACTCTATGCGTACTGCCACCAGGTGGATGGCAGGGATGGCGAGGGTGCCGACGGTCGCATAACGTACGACACCGCCGGCCAGGGCGCAGTGCCCGCGCCTGCCCCCTTCTCGGACGAGCCCGACGAGGGGTCCCCGGGCCTCCCGGTAGCGGCTGGCCTGACCATCGCGGTGGTGGCCGTGGTCGCCCTGTTCATTTTCCGTCGATGGAAGGCGGCCCGGATGGCCCCCTTGGACGAGTTCGATCCCGATGGCTGGGTGGAGTACGAGTGACCCCTCCCAAAGCGGGCCGGCCAGGTCCCCGCGGGAGCAATATCTATATAGAATCAAGATGGAATATAGTTTACCCGGAATAGAGTATATATCCGAGCGTATCATCCTGCGCGCAAGGTGCGAAAGATGGGAAGGAAGGAGAACCAGAGGGCAGGTTCCGTGGCGGTGGCCATCATCCTGTCCATGGCCCTCGTGGCCGGTTGCCTGGGGGGAGGCGAGGGATACCTCATCCAGCGGGGCTCATCCACCGTCCTTCCCCTGGCCATAGCCTGGGCCGAGGAGTTCGACGGGGCCCAGATCTCCGTTGCCGGGGGCGGGTCCACCCACGGCTTCAACTCGCTGCTCAACGGCGAGGCCGACCTGGCCGATGCCAGCCGGCTTCTCAAGGACAAGGACTACGAGAGCGTCGGCGCGAACCCGGACTGGGTCAACGAGGATGGAACGGCCAGCGGACCCGCGAACGGCATCCTTCCCACCAAGTGGGTGGTGGCCTTCGACGTGGTCGTGGTCCTGATAAACAACCGGAACGACTGGGCCGGCGAGCTGAACTTCAGCCAGCTGTACACCATCTTCACCGACGACGACCCCGCAACGTACTGGGACGAGGTCCCGGGGCTGGACGGGGCACCCCATCTCAAGGTGGACATCTACGCCCCGGACGAGGCCAGCGGGACCTATGATTTCTTCTTCGAGCAGATCATCCCCCGATGGGGCAAGGACGACCAGGTGGCGGGCACCCGCCTCCAGGCGGGGGACGGGGTGTACCACCCCAGCTCCGACGACAACGTCATCCTCCGCGCGGTCCGGGACAACAAGAACGCCATCGGCTACCTCGGCTACGCGTACTACGTGGAGAACGTGGGCAGCATACAGGCGGTGGCCCTGGCCGAGGACGAGGGCCCCCACGTGCAGCCGTCGCCGGAGCACGTCGCCGACTACCCCATGACCCGCCAGTTGTACATCTACACCGACGGCGTGCCCGATGTGGGCGGGCCCATCAACCGGTACCTGCGATACGTCCTCAGCGAGGAGGGTCAGGCCATCGTGCCCGATGTGGGATACGTGCCGATAGGCCTCGTGGACCCCGATATCATCGACGAGCAGATGCAGCTGCTGGGGGTCGGGTGAGGTCATGGCCGCCCAGGTGGGTAGGGGGAGGCGTAGGCGGAGGCGGAGGAGCAGAGGCACAGTTGCCTCCGGGGACGTGGTGAACCCCTTCAGGAAGAGCCTGAGGCTTCAGGAGCACGCCGTCCGCGGGCTCCTGGTCGCGGCCGCCAGCTTCGCGGTCGTCGTGAGCATCGCGATCCTGTACACCCTTGCCGTCGGCTCCGTCGACTTCTTCACGGACCCCCGGACCACCATGGTGGAGTTCCTCATGGGGACCGAGTGGGTACCCAGCGGCGACAAGTACGGTGTGATCCCGCTGCTCACTGGCACCCTCGTCATAGCCGGCGGCACCATGCTCATCGCGGCCCCCATGGGCATCGCCTCCGCCCTCTACATGAGCGAGTTCGCCAGCCGCCGCGTCAGGTCCGTCGCCAAGCCCATCATCGAGGTGCTGGCAGGCATCCCGTCGGTGGTCTTCGGGTTCTTCGCCCTCATCATCATAAGCCCCATCCTGAGGGAGAGCATGGGCGCGGACTACTTCAACGCGCTGGCGGCCATCATCGTGATGGCCGTGATGACGCTACCGATCATCGTGAGCATCTCCGACGACGCCATGAGGGCGGTGCCAAAGCACCTGCGTGACGCGAGCAACGCCCTGGGCGCCACGCGGTGGGAGACCGCCACCCGGGTGGTGGTGCCCTCGGCCTCCAGCGGCATCATCGCTTCCCTGCTCCTGGGCCTCGGCCGCGCCCTGGGCGAGACGATGGTGGTGATGCTGGCGGCGGGTAGTGTGGCCCGCCTCTCGCTCAATCCCCTGCGGGAGATGCAGACCATGACGGCCTACATCGCGCAGGTGGCCACGGGGGACATCCCGCCCGGCCTGGCCGTGGACGCGGCGTACGCCGTGGCATTGCTGCTCTTCATCATCACCTTCGTCGTCAACATCATCGCGGGCCAGGTCGTGCTCCGCATAAAGCACGGGTCCTCGGTGAGGAGCGGGCCCCAGCCCAGGTGGCGGGTGCGGTTGGATCATCTGCGGGAGGCCGTGGCCAAGCCCCTCCGGATGCGGGACACCACCCTCGAGGTCACGCTACGGCACCGCTACCGGCGGGGAAGCGTGGGCGTGGCCCTGATCGCCACCAGCTTCATCGTGGCGGTCCTGTTCCTCATCGTCCTCATCTGGAGCGTGATGGCCAGGGGCCTTGCCGGCATCGACTGGGCCTTCCTCGGGGGAGCGCCCAGCTGGCAGGCTGAGACGGCGGGTATCGGCCCCGTCATCGTGGGCTCCATCTACCTCATCGGCCTCACCATGGTCTTCGCCATCCCCATCGGTGTGGGCGCCGCGGTGTACCTCACGGAGTTCGCCAGGGACAACATGTTCAGCCGCTTCCTGCGGCGGGTGCTGCAGAACCTGGCCGGGGTGCCGTCCATAGTGTTCGGCCTGGTGGGCCTGGCCGTGTTCGTGCGGCTCCTGGGCCTCGGCCCCAGCCTGCTGGCGGGAGCCCTCATACTCTCCATCATGGTGCTGCCCATCGTGGTGGTGGCCACGGAGGAGGCCCTCAAGGCCGTGCCCGGGGGCTTCCGGGACGCGGCCCTCTCCCTGGGGGCCACCAGGTGGCAGGCGGTGCGTCACCACGTGCTGCCCAACGCGATCCCTGGAATAATGACGGGCGCCGTGCTGTCCCTGGCACGGGCCCTGGGGGAGACCGCCCCCATACTGTTCATCGCCGCACTGTACGCCAACTCGGCCCCCAGCGGGATACTGGACGGGTTCATGGCCCTGCCGGTGACGGTGTTCTACTGGACCCAGCACCACGACGGGGCCTTCCAGGACCTGGCGGCCAGCACGATCCTGGTGCTGCTGGTGATCATGCTGTCGATGAACGCCGTAGCGATATTCATACGTAACAGAGCAGAGAGGAGGAGGGACTGGTAGTGTTAGACGCCAAGAACGCGAGAGACAATGGTGAAGGAGCGCCCGACCCCACCCCCGTGGACGAGGACGAGATCCTCAAGGCGCGGGGCATCAACGTGTGGTACGGTGACAACCACGCCATCAAGGACGTGACCCTGGATGTACAGCCCCGGAAGGTGACCGCCTTCATCGGCCCCTCTGGATGCGGCAAGAGCACCCTCCTGCGCACCTTCAACAGGATGAACGACGAGATCGAGGTCTGCAGGACCACGGGAAGCGTATTCTGGCGGGGCGTGGACATCCTGGGGGACGACGTGGACCCGGTTCCCCTCCGTCGCGACGTGGGCATGGTCTTCCAGAAGCCCAACCCCTTCCCCAAGTCCATCTTCGACAACATCGCCTACGGCCTGCGCATCGGTGGCATCACTGACAAGGACACCCTGGCCCAGCGAGTGGAGCGGTCCCTCCGGGACGCGGCATTGTGGGACGAGGTGTCCGACCGCCTTGGTGACAGCGCCATGAGCCTTTCGGGAGGCCAGCAGCAGAGGTTGTGCATAGCCCGCACGTTGGCCATCGAGCCCGAGGTGCTCCTGATGGACGAGCCCTGCGCGGCCCTGGACCCGATCGCAACGGGCAAGATAGAGGACCTGATCTACGAGCTCAAGAAGGACTACACCGTGGTGATCGTCACCCACAACATGCAGCAGGCGGCCCGGGTCAGCGACCTCACTGGCTTCTTCTACCTGGGGGAGATGATCGAGTACGGCAGGACGACGGAGCTCTTCGAGAATCCCAAGGAGGAGCTGACCGAAAGGTACATCACCGGGAGATTCGGGTAGGTGGTCAAGATGTCAAAGGAGAAGTTCCAGAAGGGGCTCGATGGTATCATCGAGGACATACAGAAGATGGGCGCTCACGCCCTTGACATGCTGACCGACGCCGTAAAGGCATTCAAGGAGCAGGACGTGGCCCTGGCCGAGTCCGTCTACGCGCGGAAGGAGCGGCTGGACTTTCTCGACAGGGACATAGAGGAGCGGGCCCTCCGTCTCCTCACCCTCCACCAGCCCATGGCGGGGGACCTGAGGACCATCGCCACCATCCTCAAGATGGACACCTACCTCAACCGCATCGGCCGCTACGGCAAGGCCATCGCCAAGGACGCCATTGCCATGGCCGACCGCCCCCACGTGGCCAAGCTGGTCCTCATCCCCAGGCAGGCCAAGCTGGTCCGGGGCATGATCGAGGACGCCCTCCGCTCATTCACCGAGAACGACCTTTCCTACATAGAGGACATAGCCGACCGGGACGACGAGGTGGACGCCATCTGGGACAGCGTGTTCCGCGAGAGCATCACCTACATGATGGAGGACGCGAAGACCATCACGCCCTTCACCCATTACCTGATGGTCTCGCGCCACCTGGAGCGCTGCGGCGACCACGCCTGCAAGATCGCCGAGAAGGTCCACTACAAGGTGACGGGCGAGCACATCGAGATCAAGTGAGAGTCCACTAGGTGGAGCTGGAGAACATCGATATGATCGACGACGATCTCCCGATGGAGCACATCGACCCCGGAGTGGACGAGAAGGTGCAGGGACCGAGATGAAGGGCCCTCTCCATCTGAAACCTATTTGACCCCCCACCTCCTACCAGGGGTCGACATGGTGGACGAAGAGGCGAGCTCGGGGGACAAGAAGGAACCACTGGACTCCCAGTGCTCCTACGTGAGGGAGAACAGCAACAGGTGTGCCCAGCAGGTGCTCCCCGGATCGAAGGAGCGCCTGTGCATCTTCCACGAGAGGGTGGACGCGAAGGATGGGAAGGCCTGCGTCGAGGCTCTCCTGCGCCAGCTCGACGGGGGCTCCCACGACCTGGAGGGCTACCGGTTGCCCGGTGTCGACCTGTCGGGAAGGGTGTTCCACTCGGACGTGAACCTGCGGAACGCCGTCTTCACCGGCCCCACATCCTTCGCCGAGGCCAAGTTCCCCGAGCTGGTCGATCTCCACGGGACCACCTTCGAGGACAAGGTCGTCTTCGATGACGTTCACTTCAGGGGGCCCGCCCACCTCTCCGAAGCCCGCTTCGGGGGCGAGGCCCTGTTCCGTGGTACCGTTTTCGGTGACGAGGCGCTCTTCGAGGGCACCGCCCTGGGACCCCTCACGAAGTTCGATCACGCCAGGTTCGTGGGCGATGCCCGCTTCGACGGGGTGACGGTGGAGGGCGAGCTGTACTTCGGATACGCCGAGTTCGACAAGTACTCCTTCTTCATCGATGCGGTCTTCGGGGGACAGGCGAACTTCTCCTTCGCCGAGTTCCGCAACTACGCCGACTTCACCAGGTCCACCTGGAACGACATGAACATGACGGATGTCATCTTCGAGAAGAGGGGCTGCTTCGACGGCGCGGTCATCAAGGCTGGCACCTTCGAGGACGCAGAGCTGCGCCACGTCACCTTCCGTGACGTGGACCTTTCCAACGTCTTCACCACCGGTGCCTCCCTGGAGGAGGCGTACATGGCCGAGGCCCGCTGGGGCAGGGTCGAGAGGGGCCCCCTGGGGAAGAAGCTGGTGGTCAAGGAGGAGACCCTTGCCATGAAGGAGGGGACCCGGGACGCCATCAAGCGGGCGGAGGCCGCCCACCGGAACCTCAAGGAGAGCTACAAGAACGAGGGCGACTACGCCATGGCGGGGGAGTTCTTCATCCGGGAGATGGCCCTCCGGACCCTGGCCCTGAAGATGGACAAGGAGTACGCGGCCTGGGTGGCGAACAACATCGTCTCGGTCCTCTGCGGCTACGGCGAGCGGCCCACACGGGTCATCTTCTGGTGGTTCGCCTTCGTGTGCATCTTCGCGTCGATATACTTCACAGGCCAGCTGATCGCTCCCTCGGACGGCAGCGGCATCGACTACGGCACCGGGGGAGGCTTCCTCACGTGCCTGTACTTCTCCATCGTCACCTTCACGACACTGGGCTTTGGCGACATCCAGCCCGTCACCGACGCGGGAAGGGCGGTGGCCGGCGTGGAGGCCTTCACGGGCGCCTTCATGATAGCCCTCTTCGTGCTGGTCTTCGGCAGAAGAATGATCCGGTGATGACATACACGATGGCAAACTATTCCAGAATGTTTATCAGAGACCCCGTCCGTTGATGTCCAGGGTTCGTGATGTCATGCTCATCACTTGGTCGTAAGCTAGTCGTCATGTTGACCGTACTTCTAATTACCAGTGTCTTCTCCGCGGTGCCACCGGGAGACGATGAGGCTCCGTCCCATAAATTGACGGTACGGGCCCTCGGTCCAGGCGCGGGCGACAAGACCCGGTCAGAGGGGGGAGGCGTCCCCCTGTACACGTTGTACCCCGGGCAGGGGAACGGGTGCTACTTCGGC
>JAUVRF010000211.1 GCA_030597775.1 Methanobacteriota archaeon
GGTGAGGTGGTGGTGCGCACGCCGATGGGGGTAGTGGGCGAGACCTGTCCTCCCGTCATGCCGTAGATGGAGTTGTTGATGCGGAACACGGAAATGCCTACGTTGCGTCGCGCTGCGTGGATCAGATGGTTGCCACCGATGCCAGCAAGGTCGCCGTCACCGGCGATTACCACGACATGCTTGTCGGGTTGCATCACCTTGACGCCGGTGGCGAAGGCTATTGCCCTGCCGTGGGTGGTGTGGAGGGTGTCGCTCTTGAGGTAGGGGCTGGGGATCCACGAGGAGCATCCGATGCCCGTCACCGAGATCAGGTCCTCGGGTCGGATGCCCATCTCGTCCATGGCGTGGGCGTATCCGTTGAGGACCGTGCCGCAACCACATCCCTCGCAGAACACGGTGGGCATCATCTCCTCCCGGAGGTAGTCCATGAGACGATGACGCTTCGACATCTCCATCTGCTCCTCGATCTCCTCGTCCGTCAGGAGGACCTCGAACGGGTCCACCATCACGCACCACCTCCCTCTATCGCAGTCACGATCTCGGAGATGGTGTGGGGGACGCCGCCTATCTTGCTGACGGGAACGACGTCACAGTCGACGAACCGCTCGACCTCCCGGTTCACCTGTCCAAGGTTCATCTCGGGGACGTAGATGCGGTCCACCTTGCTTCCCAACCTCTCGACGGCCTTGGCGGGGAAGGGCCAGATGCTGATAAGACGCATGAAGGCCACCTTCAATCCCTTCTCCCGGGCAAGGAGGACCGCGCCGTGGGCGGGTCTTGCGGTGGCGCCGCACGAGAGCACGGCGATGTCGGCGTCGTCGACGAAATGCTCCTCCACCCGCTCCAGCTTGTCCCGGTCAACCTCTATCTTCTTCACGAGCCTCCTCACGAGGCGGTCGTGGACATCCTGGGAGCTCACGTCGCGCATGCCGTCCTCCTTGTGGCTGGAACCCGTGACGTGGATGAACTGGTCGCTGCCGAACTGGATCATCGGGGGTACAAGCTCCCCACCGAAGACCAGGTCACCCGGGTTCCCCAGGCGACGGTCGACCAACTCCAGGTCCTTCGCGTATGGCATGTCGATGCGCTCCCGCAGGTGACCGATCTGCCCATCCATCAGCAGGATGGCGGGATTGCGGTAGCGCTCTGACAGGTTGAAGCAGTCCACGGTGAACTCAAGGCACTCCTGGACCGTGCTGGGGGCCAGGGCCAGGATCTCGTGATCGCCATGGGTGCCCCAGCGGGCCTGCATGACATCTCCCTGGGCTGGCATGGTGGCCTGGCCCGTGGAGGGACCCGACCGCTGGACGTTGATGATGACGATGGGAGTCTCCGTCATGCATGCGTACCCGATGCTCTCCTGCATAAGACTGAAACCGGGTCCCGAGGTGGCGGTAACCGCCTTCGCGCCCGCCCACACCGCACCTATCATGGCGGAGATGGAGGCGATCTCGTCCTCCATCTGGACGTAGTAACCTCCCACCTGGGGCAGCGCCTTGGAGATGACCTCGGCCACCTCGCTGGCCGGTGTGATGGGGTATCCGCCGAAGAAGCTGGCTCCCCCGTAGATGGCGCCCAGGGCGGCAGCCTCGTCGCCCAGCATGAACCTGCTGGTGCCCTCCCACTTCTTCAGGTACTTGGCGCGGAGGTCTCCCGTCGCCTTCTTGGTCAAGGTCGATCCTCCTTCATTCGTTTACCACCATGATGGCGAACTCGGGGCAGAGGAGCTCGCAAAGGCGGCAGCCCACGCAGTCGTCCTCGTTTGCCGCCACAGGTACGTAGTAGCCCGTGCGAGTTATCTTGTCCGAGGTCTCTAGGACCTTGAGTGGACAGAACGATATGCATATGTCGCATCCCTTGCAGAGATCCTCGTCGATTTCTATCATGGCGCACACTATCCAGGGCCTTGATTGGGTCCGGCTGCGTATGTGAATCACCGGTAATAAAGGTTGGGCGAAGGCACCTCTGGCCAGGGATTCCACCTGCTTGGAATGAGAGAGAATAATCACAGAAGACGACCAACGGGCGATCAGTCAACGAACATTTCAAGGAAAAGGTATTTGAGGCCTCAAGGCGCCTAGACTGGTGAACGGGTGCTAGGCCCCCGGAAAGGAGGACATCCTTCACATGCTGGATTTCGAGTTTTCAAGGGAACAGAAGATGGTCCAAAAGACCATTAGGGAGTACTCCCAGGCGGAATTGGCCCCCTTCGTCAAGTCCTTCGACAAGGAGGGCAGGATCCCGATGGATGTCATCCAGGAACTGGCGGACATCGGTCTTCTCGGGGTCTCGATATCAAAGGAGTATGGTGGCATCGACGCTGACCCCGTCCTGGTGGGCATCATCGCCGAGGAACTGGCGAGGGGGGACATCTCATGCGCCATCCCCACCTTCTATCTGGTGGAGGCCTCCTGGGGGCATATCCTCGACCTCTACGGTACCGACGCGGCGAAGCAGGCGATACTCCCGGACGTCTCCAAGGGCACCGCCTTCCTGGGCATTGCCGCCACCGAGCCCGACACCGGCTCCGACCTGGGCAACATGAGGACCTTTGCAGAGAAGAAGGGTGACAAGTACGTGCTCCGGGGCGAGAAGATGTTCATCAGCGGGATCCGGGAGGTCACACAGGACATGCCGAAGGGGGGTGGTTACGTCACCCTCGTCCGGACCGAACCCGAGAAGGGCACCCGGGGCATGAGCCTCTTCTACGTTCCCCTGAAGGACACGCCCGGCATCACGACCAACGTACTTGATGACTGGGGCCGCAAGGGGATATCGGCGGGCGGCTTCGCCATGGAGGACGTCGAGCTGCCCGAGGAGTACCTGATCGGCGAGGAGGGCAGGGGGTTCTACATCTGCATGGAGGGCTTCGACTACGCCAGGGCGATCATCGGCCTCGTCTGCTGCGGCGCCGCGATGAGCGTGCTCGAGCAGGCGATGGATTACATCAAGATGAGGAGCACCTTCGGAAACCCCATAGCCAAGTACCAGGGTGTCCAGTTCAAGCTGGCCGAGCACTGGACAAAACTGGAATCCGCGAGGCTCCTGGCCTACAAGGCCCTCTGGACCTACGGCAAGGCCCGGGAGTCCGACAAGATAGGAAGGTTCGAGGTCACCAAGATCTGTGCCATGTCCAAGCTCATGGCACCCATCCTGGCCTTCGAGGCCATCAACGACGCCGTCCAGTGGTACGGCGCCTTCGGCTACACCAGCGACAGCCCGCTGCACCTTGCAATGGAGGGGGTCAGGAGCTACTACTGGGCCGAGGGCGCGATGGAGATCATGAGGATAATCGTCGCAAGGGAGCTGCTGGGAAAGGAGTTCGTGGCATACCGTTGAGCGCTGCCCTCAAGAGATGCCGAGGAGGCGTGCGGCGTTCGCGAAGAGCGCTCCCTCGATAAGCTCATCCGAGTATGGCAGCTCGTGGAAGGCCTCCACGTTCCGCTTTATGCTCGGCACACCAGGGAAATCGGAGCCGAACAGCACCCTGTCGACCACCCGTTCCAGCTTGGGGAACCACTCGGGGACCCGGCTTGGAGGGATGCCGGACAGTTCCATCCATATGTTGTCGTGACGCTCGGCCATGAAGAAGGCCTGCTCGTACCACAGCCGACGGCCGCTGTGGGCCATCACGATCTGCAGGTCTGGGAAGTCGACGGCGATGTCGTCGATACGGATGGGTTCGGAGAACCGCTGGCGCGAGCCCTTGTAGATGGACGTGCCCGTGTGGAACATCACGACGAGGCCCCGGTCGCTAGCCTCCGCGTAGACTGGATAGGCCATCGGGTCGTCGGGAAAGAAGAACTGGGAGCTGGGGTAGAACTTGAGCCCCTTGAAGCCCTCCTCCGCGAGCAGGGCAACGGTGCCCGCCTGGTCCGCCACTTCCAGGGGGTGGAACGAGGCGAAGGGGGTGAGGCGGTCGGAACCGGCACAGAGGTCGCGTACCCGATTGTTGCTCACCACCCCGGTGGTAACCGGGGAGGTCTCTGCCAGGATGACGGCGTGGTCCACGCCCTGGTCGTCGAGGAACGAGAGGAGCCCCTCCTGGGTCTGGCACATGTCCAGCTGGGCCTCCGCCTCGGGGTTGACCATGGATACGAACTCCATGACCCAAGGATGCCAGTCCGAGGGGTTGCCCGCGTGGATGTGGAAGTCGATCACACGGTGAGGGTCTGATTCTGGCATCGTAAGGTGATGGGACCCGGGGGTATTTATCCCATGTCCCATACGATTGGATGGACAATACGAAGAGAACGTTCCACAAACCTTATTATCGGTTGTGAGAGGATTGTCCTTGGGCCACCGATCGCGGTTGCCTCTCCGGAGGGGTTTGTGATGGGCAGAATAAGGAAGGACTCCGTA